>JAGROF010000120.1 GCA_020440405.1 Chlamydiia bacterium | reverse complement strand
CAATGCCATAAATCATTTGCCCGCGTATCCCGCGGCATTTCTCGTCCTGAAATCGGGAAAATGTAATCTAGCAGCTCGATCCCTGGACCCTTTTCTGCTTTCAAAGAAGTGATGCGAACCTTTGCTTCCTTTACACCGCTTAACTTTTCCTGCTCGATCCCATAGTTTAGACTCTGCCCCACAATTTTTAATCCCAAAGTCTTCTCATAAAACTCTAAACTTTGGCTTGTATTCTTAACAGCAATGGCAGAATGGTCTATTCCCAAAAATAACGGTCCTTTCAGTTGATGCCAACGATCGTCCCCTTTTCCAGGGGGATACTCTATAATCTCCAAAGGGTGTCCATCAGGGTCCCTGAAATAATAAGCTTGGATGCCCGCCGCATTTGGATTCCACTCAGGAAGCTTCTGTGGGTCTACTGAGATTCCAGAAACATTGTGTCGCAAAAGGCGGCCATATGCAGCATTGATATCGCTCACAACAATCGCGATATGTTGAAACATTAAGTCATCACTTTTGAAATCTTGAGGGATTGGTCTCCCTTTTGGCTCAAGAAATTCCATGAGATTTAATACCTCTTGCCCAAGCTTTAGCCGCACCACACGAAGTCGAGCTCCTTGAAGCTCAAAAAGCTCTGCATACTCGTTTCCTGATAATACAAAATCTGCTTGCTTTCTAAAAGTTAAGACCTCGGTGTAAAACTTGACAGACCGGTCCATATCCTCCACGGTCATGCCATAAGAAACCACAGCGTCAATAAGAGGCTTTTCAAAAGGACGAGAGAAAATCCCTGCATGCCCTTGTAAGCAAGCCAAAAAGAGCGCTGCATACCCGCACCCTTTAAAAATGCATCGCTTAGAATTCAAATGGTGTAGCTTGGCACAAATAACCCTCTTTTCTTTGCGAAAAAATCGGTACACCTCTACAGAAAGAAGCATTCCTAAAGCGGGAGCTAAAAAATAGAGCCATATTCCTGCCCATTGTCCACTCGGAAGGGCCGACGCAACCGTTCGTGCTGGATTCATACTCATTCCTGAGAAGGGAGCTTCAAATATAATAAAAAGCGCAATCCAAATCCCTGCGAGAATTCCCGTATAGCGCGCAAGCCTTGGCGTATTTGTTGCCCATAAAATTGTCAGCATCAAAAGAAAAGAGATAAGAGCCTCACCCATTAACGCCACTCCGACTCCTTGCTCCCCAGGAATGGTCGCAATATAACCAATCTTCTTAAGCGGCTCATATGCGAGGATTTCAAACACCAAGATCCCAAGGTATCCCCCTATAAACTGAAAAAGAACATAGTAGACAAAATCTGCATGATGCACCTTTCCTAAACGCCAAAATGTCAATGTCACGACAGGATTGAAGTGCGCTCCCGATTGCTTTCCCCAGGGAGAATAAACTAAGGCAGTCGCTGTCAACCCAATCGCCCCTCCTTCAAAGACACGACGGACCAAAGGATCTCCAATCCATTTTCCAAGAAACACCTCAAAAAGGGCGGTGAAAAACGCCGCAGCAAACATAAAGAGTGCCAGCCCCGCTGCTTCCATCAAATATTCAGGATAGTGATTCTTTAACGATCCCATAAACCCATCCTCCATCAAAGGTGTTTTTTTATTCCACCCTTTTCACCCCAATCGTAATATGATAGGGATATTTTCGGAGAGAAAGGCCATATGTCATTCGTATCTCATCAAGTTCTGGAGCTTCTACTATAATTAAATAAGCCTTTTCAATTCCTTTCCAAGAAGGTGGGGAAACAACCATTCCCTCAATAGGAGTAAATGAAACGCTTTGACCACACTCCTGAATATCACAACATGTGATTTCACCCGCATCAATGATTGTAATATGCCCTCCTACTAGCCCAACCTGCCCAAAATAAGGAGGCATTTCAAAACCCTCTTCAGAAAGATAGGGAAGGAGCGTATGAATATACGCATCATCGACATCCACATAAACAAACCCATCAAGACACCTTATAACCCCCACATGGCTTAACTCTTTGCAAGCAACTTCTAAAATCGCCTCATCCTTTTCAAATGCCTCTAAGCAAAATGCTAAGAATAAAACGCTCCAAAAGAGCTTTTTAGCTTTTCTGATATTTCCCAATGATCTTCTCCATTTCATCATTGAGCTCCCGAATCTCAGAATCATAGCGACTCGTATTTTCACGTGCCGCTTCAAGCCATGTCATGAGCCTTTTCTCATAGCACTGAATATAGCGCACCATGTCGACACACAACTCCTCTTGCTTCTCATGGAGTTTTAACCCCTCCATCGCTTCTGCAAGGTCTCTTGCTTCTTGAGCCGCTTGAGCAAAAGGCTCAGCAATCTGCACATAGATTTCATCTGCTGCCTGCTCAAAATCCACCTTCTGCAGCACGTCAGCCACATGCTGTTCTAACTGACCAAAATCCTTTAAATACGTTGAAAATCTCCAGTGATCTGTTGGTTTTTCCCCCACCAACGACATCGGAACAATCACCCCCATGAGCACAAAAGCTACCCCCACTGCTAGCCACTTCAGCTTCACTCTTTCCACCGCAAAAGAAACACGGCGGCTCCATAAATCATACGCTAAAAATGGATAAAAGAGCCCTCCCATTGCCAAACCACTGGCAATCCCCCCAATATGCGCAGCATGATCAATTCCTGCCCCCCGTGTGATCCCATAAACCACATTCATTGCAATGACTACCCCTACATTCTTCAGCAACTTCTCTCGAATGTCTCGACGGACAAGAGGGGTCAATAAAATAAAAATGTAAACCCCAAAAATTCCTGCAATTGCCCCAGAAGCACCCGCACTAACAGTCAGCGATTCCTTATGCGCAAAATAACTAAACAGCCCCGATAAAACCCCAGATACTCCATAAGCACAAAGAAAAAGCCCCTTTCCTATCAATCGTTCCAAAAAAGACCCAATCGCATACAGGAAATACATGTTCATCGCCAAATGGATCACCCCTATATGGAGGAACATGTAACTCAAAAGGCGCCACCACTGCCCCTCTACAATCAAGTCCCCACTGATTCCCCCATAATTGACAATCGACTCCGTCGTTGGCTCGAGCGGATGCACCCCTAGGCACACCATCACCCCAAATACCAAAAAATTAAGCACAATCAAACACTTTGTAACCATAGTCCTACAATCAAGCTAAAATTAAGCCACTGTTTGTGCATTCAGAGAAATATGATGTGCGATTTAAGTCGGCTTCCATTCGCATTCGATCAGCTTTTCTTCGATCTATTTCTTCATGATAATCTTCAGAGTCTTCTATCCCTTCTAAAACCATTGGTAGTGATGAAACAATCATACCTGCACCAATTGGAGGGTTTACAACTGCAACAACTGCACCAGTCGCCATGACCACCATTCCTAGACAAGCTTTTAGCTTCCAAAATCTCGAGCGTTCTTTACATAGAAATACTCTAGCCTCAGAATTTAATATTTCTAAAGTTAAAGGGGTTTCATACGTTTCAAGAATTCGATAGAAGAGCCCTGCTATTTGACTTTGCGAAGCAAGCTGCTCGTCAGGAATAGAGATCTCTGGAAAGTGCGTCTCAAATAAAAACCTTGCTTCTTCAGGCTTTCCATCTAGTAATAGCAAAAATGCCCTGCAGACTTCAGCCATATGAATATCCTCAGGATATAGTTCCCCCCACTGCTCAACAGATCGGAAAGCTCCACTAATATCTGCCTCAATTAAACTTGAAGAGAATTCTTTTAAGATGTCATCTTTTTCCACACTGCAAAAACCCATAATTGGCAACAGTAATATTAAAAAGAGTCGTTTCATTTTATCATCCTTTCATAAAAAGTAGTCGTGCAAAAGCGATTATCAAGATGAAAACCACAAATAAATAAGCAGAACTGTACCAAAGAATTTTAAAGGTGTATTTCCCTTTATTTTTGACTAAGCTCCACAAACCTTTTGCAAGAAAGTATGGAGTAAGAAACGCAATAAAAAT
>JAGROF010000004.1 GCA_020440405.1 Chlamydiia bacterium | reverse complement strand
TCATAGGTTTGAGCCTTGTTGAAGCTGCGGCTAGGATCTCCGTACTCTATGGTTTCAATAAAAGCGGTAATTTTGTCATAGGAAAGGTTTTCAAAGGTAAGGAGGTCTGAAGGAGAAAAAGTTGGATGCTTTTGACTCGGGCTAGAGCAAGCAAGTGGAGCGTTCCAAATGAGTGCTGGCAAGCAAAGAAAGAAAAGAATGTTTCTAAGCCTCATATTGGAATTTCCTTTTAAAATGAAAGAACTATATCTAAAAATGGAAAAACTTATTGGATCGAGAGAAAAATGTAAAGAACTAACCCAATTTAAGGGATTGAGGGCGCATCCCTTTCCAAGGATCCGCTTTAGCAAGTCGCCGTTTAATTGTTTTCAGCGTAAACGTTTGAGGAGAAAGGCGGGCGGTCAACTCATTCCAAGATAGAGGCATGGCCACGGGGGCTCCGTCTAAAGCTCGCACGGCGTAGGGAGCCACAGAGGTCTGCGCGTATCCGTTTCTTAAATAGTCGATAAATAGCTTGGAGCGGCGCCCTGATTTCCGCGGATTGAGGGTATAGTGCGCTGGATCCTCCTCCACTAGTACTTGCCCCACTTCCTTTGCAAATTCCCTTACCTCTTCAAATGAATGCTGCGGTTTAAGGGGAACAATCACGTGCAGCCCTTTTGAGCCTGTTGTCATGACATAGGATTTCAATTTAAAATCGTGCTGAAGAACCTCTCGCAGAAATTTTGCCCCTTCAATGACAAGAGAAAAGTTTTTGCCAGGAGGATCGAGATCAAACACCATCCGATTTGGTGTTTTTAGAGCGTCTAGTGTGCTTTGCCAAATATGAGGCGTCACGCAGGCTTGGTTGACCAGATAGCGCAGGGTGTCTTTATTGTTGCACACGAGCATTTTGATGGTACCTTTCTCTTTCCGTTTCACCGCCTTAGTGCGGATCCAATCGGGAAAGTAATCGGAAACCTGCTTTTGGATAAATCCTCCCTTTTTAATACCATCGGGATACCGCTTCATACTAATGGGCCGCTCCTTAATCAGGGGAATCATCCGAGACGCCACTGTCTCATAGTAGACAATGAGATCCCCTTTTGTCAGTTTATCCTTGGGGAAAAGGATTTTGTCTGCGTTTGTGATCTCACTTTTCATCGGCTCACCTCAAGAAACCGTGGGTGACGGAGGCGTCCTTCTTTTGTTCGCTCTGTAAACCCTACTTTCACTTTGATTTTAGGCTGCACCCATGTTACCCCACGGGAAGGCACCTTGGGATCTTTAAATGGAGAGGTTTGCCTCTGGATTCGGGCAAGACGCGCTCCCAGTTTTTTCAATAAAGCGGTGTCATATCCTGTTCCCACCTTCCCGGCATAACGGAGCTTTCCCTTGCCTGGATACCCAATCAAAAGAGCTCCAAACCCTACGCGTGATCCTTGAGGCTGCGTATATCCACAAATCACAAAGGTTTCTCCCTTAACGCATTTGAACTTGAGCCAATCGCGAGAACGTTTATGGACATATTTCCCTTCCGCTTTCTTTGCAATCAACCCTTCCCAGTTCTTTTTGCACGCTTCTTTTAAAAACTTTTCTCCCTGAGATTTTCGATGCGAGGTATAGCGAATCCCCCCTTTAAACTGAATCCGTTTTTTGAGATGTTTTTTGCGTTCTAGAAGCGGGAGTTTTGTCACCACGGTCCCCTGGTCATTTAAAAGGTCAAAAAGATAGATCACCACCCGAATCGAGCGCTTCACCTTTTTGGGATCCTTTACATGGAGTCGCTCTTGAAGCTTGGAAAAGCTCGCCGCCACAATTTCTCCATCGACAACAAAACTTCCATTCTGCCCTTCAAAGGCTTTGACAAGTTCTGGAAATGATACATTGAGGATCTTCCGATTACGTGAATAAAGGGTCACTTTCTTCTCCCGTTTCACAACAATACAGCGCACCCCGTCGAATTTTTTCTCAAAAATCCACTGCGGATCGGAAAAGTAGGTCTTTGTCAATGTCGCCAGCATCGGCGGCTGATATTCTAGCCTAGCCATGCCTTAGACCTAACAGAAAAATCTATATTACTTCAATGTTACGCGCCTGAGAAAGAGCCACTGGCTTATCGAGTTGATCCATCAGATAGTACTCCATTCTTGCCAGAAACCGCATGAGGAAGTAGTTCATGCCAAGCATTAAAGCACCTTGAACAACCAGAGAGGCAACTTCCTCTCCCGAAACCTCTTTTAGAGCTCTTTTGACATCCTTTGGAGAAAACCGGGAACTGAATGCAGAATAATTAAATCCCATATGAAGCAAAATGCTCCCTGAAATTCCAACCTTTTCCTTCGCAAGATGACATAAAGGACCCAAAACAACAGCGCAGAATAGCACCTGATAGGCGGTGCGACGCATTCCTTCTGAACTGGGATTCATAAAAATGTTTGAAAGATGCACGACTCCAAAGGCAATGCTTGTTTTTGCCATCACTTGACTACTAGAAAGCTGATGGTATTGAGGAATAATTGTTTCTGGGAGATACTGTCTAAATGCCAACTCTTCTGTAATTGGAGCAATGATAACTGCCATCAATAGCATCATTAAAACAATTTCTTTATCCATTATTTCTTTAGGATCTTCTTCTGCGCAACTCAATGCAGAACCCACCAATCTAACGGGTTGATTCGCAATATATCCGACGGCTACGCAAGACCCCAATTGAAGCGCTCGAACCTCATTGATCCGAGATGTCAGCCTTTGAAAGGCTTGATTCCCTTGATTTGCAAGGGTATAAGCAGAAATTAGATCTTGATTTAAAATAGAGTTTAACATTAAAAAAATCTCCTCCCTAAAACTAAAATAATAAACAAATAATTGATAAAATTATACATCAATTATTATTTTATTTCCTGAATCTTCTTTCCCGATTTGACGGAATAGGGCTCTGATTTGACGATGTTTTTGCGCAGGTCTGCGTGCGCATCTTTCATCTTGATGAGAAGCCAGTTCTTCCCACTCATCCGGACGAGAGCAAAGGCCCCTTTGAGCTTTTTTCCTTTGAGGACAATCTCAATGGTCCCCTGCCTAAAAGCCCCCTTCATCGTCAGAGGCTTTCCCTGCTTGTTCTTTTTGATATTTTGGTACCTTCCCCGGTCCCAGACAATTACCTTTCCCGCTCCATACTCCCCTTTAGGAATGACCCCTTCGAAATTTTTATAGGAGAGAGGATGATCGTCGGTTAACACCGCTAGGCGACGCATCTGAGGATTGAGCGAAGGGCCCTTTGGAATGGCCCAAGATTTCATCACCCCATCGACTTCCAGGCGCAAATCATAGTGCATTGCGCGTGCCGCGTGCTGCTGCACGACAAACGAAGGATTGCCTCTAGAGCTCGCGACCTTTGCAGGAGGCTCTTTTGATCGCTTAACATTGCGCCGTTTGGCATAAGTGCTGAGTTTTTTTGCCATGATTTTTTCATACCATAAATTCTGATTTCCGTTATAGGGGAGGAAAAGGACAACTATCATCGTGAATGAAAAACGTTTAGAAGTCATTGACACTTACTTTCGAGCTGCCAACTACTTGTCAATTGGGCAAATTTACCTGAAGAAAAATCCGCTGCTGAAAACGCCCCTACAAAAAGAGCATCTGAAGAAACGTCTGCTGGGACACTGGGGAACCTCTCCCGGTCTGAATTTCATCTATGCCCATCTCAATCGCCTCATTCAAGATACCCAAGCAAAAATGCTCTACATCACAGGGCCAGGGCATGGAGGACCGGCGCTCCGGGCCAATGTCTTCCTCGAAGGAGTGATGACAGAGGTATACCCTGACCTTTCCATGGATACTTCGGGCATTGAAAAGCTGATGAGGGATTTTTCCTGGCCAGGAGGTGTCCCGAGTCATGTTAGCCCCCCAACACCTGGTTCGATCCATGAAGGAGGAGAGCTGGGATATTCTTTGGTCCACGCCTATGGCGCTGTTTTAGACAACCCCGACCTCATCGCTGTGTGCGTTGTCGGAGATGGAGAAGCAGAAACGGGACCTCTCGCAACAAGCTGGCACTCCAACAAATTTATCCATGTCAAGCGAGACGGGCACGTGCTTCCTATTCTTCATCTTAATGGCTATAAAATCTCTGGTCCCACGGTGCTGGGAAGGATGTCAGATGAAAAGCTTAAGGCGCTCTTCAAGGGGTATGGATATACGCCCCGCTTTGTCGAAGGGAGCGACCCCAAAGCTCTGCATCAAGTCTTTTGGGAAACACTCGACTGGGCTTACGCAGAAATTCAAAAGATCAAAAAAGGACCCACAGACCATGCCGTCGACCGCCCCATGATTATCCTCCGCACTCCCAAAGGATGGACAGGACCAAAAATGGTCGATGGAAAACAGGTAGAGGGAACCTTTCGCTCCCACCAAGTGCCTCTTTCTGACGTCATCGAAAATGACGAGCATTTCCACATCTTGGAGTCCTGGCTCAAGAGTTACCGCCCTGAAGAACTATTCGATGCAGAGGGACGCCCCAACGAAACGCTCCTTCAGCTTGTCCCCAAAAAAGAACTGCGCATGGGAGCCTCTCCTCATGCAAATGGAGGGCTACTCATGAAAGAGCTGAAGGTCCCAGACTATACAAAATACGCTGTAAAAGTTCCCAAACCTGGGAGCGTTCTAGGAGAAGCCACGCGAGAGCTTGGAAAACTTGTCCGCGACATTATGAAAGACAATCCAGATAATTTCCGTGTCTTTTGCCCCGATGAAACCAACTCTAACCGTTTTAATCATGTCTTTGAAGTCACAGGGCGCACTTATCTGGGGGAAATCCTAGAGAGTGATGAAGCCCTTTCTCATGAAGGACGGGTGATGGAAGTTTTGAGTGAACACCTCTGCCAAGGATGGCTTGAAGGATATCTCCTTACAGGAAGACATGGAATTTTCCCTTGCTATGAGGCCTTTGCGCTGATTGTCGATTCGATGCTCAATCAACATGGAAAGTGGCTCAAAGCCTGCCTAGAACTTTCGTGGAGAAAACCGATCCCTTCTCTCAACTACCTCCTGACTTCTCACGCTTGGCGTCAAGACCATAATGGCTACAGCCACCAAGGCCCCGGGTTTATCGAGTCGGTCATGCAAAAAAAATCCACCGTGGCGCGCATCTACCTTCCTCCCGATACCAACACCCTTTTAGCCGTTGGAAGTCACTGCCTGAAAAGCCATAACTACATCAATCTCATCATTGCCGGCAAGCAACCTATGCCCCTGTGGCTCACTACGGATGAAGCCAAGAAACACACCGAAAAAGGGGCAGGAATTTGGGAGTGGGCAAGTGATAGCGGAGAACCAGATGTCGTGATGGCAGCCGCAGGAGGAACCCCCACTTTAGAGATCCTTGCTGCAATCTCCCTTCTCAAAAAACACTTTCCAGACCTCAACATCCGCATGGTGAATGTGATTGATCTCTATACTCTCCTTCCCCATACAAGACACCCTCATGGATTCGATGAAGAGACTTTTAATGCTTATTTCACCAAAGATAAACCCATCATTTTTGCCTTCCACGGCCACCCTCAAGTCATCCATGAGCTCACCTACAAACGAGAAAATCCTCATCGTTTTCATGTGAGAGGCTACATCGAAGAAGGAACGACAACCACCCCTTTTGACATGGTCGTCTGCAATCATATGAGCCGGTATCATTTAGCCATGGAAGCCCTTCACCGCATCCCCCGTTTAAAATCCCAATCAGGAGATTTTATTGCGGAATGCAAAAAAACGTTAGAGCGTCATAAAACCTATATCTATGAACATGGGGAAGATATTCCAGAGGTTCTCGAATGGAAGTGGGAGTAGCGCTCTATCACCTTGCTCTTGATCTGCGCCGCTCCTCAAGCTTCCATGCCAATGAACTGTGGGAAGCAGTCGATGCTGAGCTTTGGCAAAAAACACGAAACCCTTGGCTGATCCTCCAAACCTTAACCAAATCACGTCAACAAGAGCTCAAAAAGGACAAGACATTTGTCTCTCTTGTTCAAAAACACCTAGAAAGGCAAAAAGTCAGTTTAGAAACTTCCAACTGGTTCGAAAAGACGCATGGCAAATCAATGACCATTGCATATTTTAGCATGGAATTTGGCCTCAGCGAATCCCTTCCCATCTATTCTGGGGGACTCGGTCTCCTAGCAGGAGATCACCTCAAGGCTTGCAGCGACCTAGGAGTTCCTCTTATTGGAATCGGACTCCTTTATCAGCAAGGCTATTTCCGCCAAGATATCAGCCCCGATGGAAAACAGCTTGCTCTTTACCCTTTTAATGAACCCAGCCAGCTCCCTCTCAAACGCGTCAATCTCAGAATTCCCATTGAATTCCCTGGAAGAACCGTGTTTTTTCGGGTCTACCAAGCAGCCATTGGAAAGATTTCTCTCTACCTTCTAGATAGCAACGACCTCCTGAATGAACCGACCGACAGAGGAATTACAAGTGAGCTTTATGGAGGAGGAAATCTCACCCGCCTCAAACAAGAGGTTGCCCTAGGGATTGGAGGCGTTCGCCTTCTCCATGCCTTAGGCATCACTCCCGATATCTACCATCTCAATGAAGGGCACGCCGCTTTCGCTATCTTAGAGCAAACACGCTACCTAGATGAACCTTTCGACACAGCGTTTCAAAAAGCCAAACAGAAAACCCTTTTTACCACTCACACCCCTGTCGAAGCGGGGTTTGATCGCTTCCCTCTAGAGGTGATGAAAACCGCTTTTGCTGACTATGCAAAAATGCTCGGAATCTCCATAGAAGCGCTCCTCGCTCTAGGGCAACAGAACAAAACAGACTCCTTTAATATGGCTTATCTTGCAGTTCGAGGAAGCCAGTTTGTCAATGGAGTGAGCAAGCTCCATGGGGAGGTGAGTCAAAAGCTTTTCAAAGCTTTTGATTGCAACGTTGGTGCCATCACAAACGGTGTGCATATTCCTTCTTGGGAATCTCCAAAGTCCGACGCCTTATGGTGCCAATGCGCAGGAGAATTCAGGTGGCATACGCCCACAAAAAACCTGAAAAATGCCCTCGAAGAGGTCTCTGATTCAGAGCTGTGGAAGTATCGCAATCAGGCCAGGCAAGAACTCGTTGAATACACGCGCAGAAGGCGTCACCGTGAACTTTCTCGAAGAGGAATTGCAGCCGAAATGACCTTTTTTCTCGATCCCACTGTTCTCACCATTGGATTTGCTAGACGTTTTGCAACCTACAAAAGAGTCGATCTTCTGCTAAAACAAGAAGAGCGCTTAATTCCTCTCCTCAAAGAGAAAAAAATCCAACTCATTGTTGCAGGAAAAGCGCATCCCGCAGACAACCCTGGACAAGAGCTCATCGAAAAATGGATTGCCTTTACTTCTCGCCCAGAGATTCACCCTCATGCTGTCTTCTTATCTGACTACGACATTCTCCTTGCTGAACGCCTTGTTCAAGGGATGGACCTTTGGGTTAATACCCCCCGTCGCCCTTGGGAAGCCAGTGGTACGAGCGGGATGAAAGTCCTCGTCAATGGAGGCTTAAACTGTTCTTCTTTGGACGGATGGTGGGCAGAAGCCTACTCCCCCGACAGGGGATGGGCTATTCCTGGTGAAGACGACGCGCAAGATGCAGAAACCCTCATGACCCTCCTTGAAAAAGAGATCATTCCCCTTTTCTATCAACGCAATACAGAAGGGATTCCAGAAGGGTGGCTTAAAAAAGTGAAAAAGAGCATGGCCTACCTGACCCCGGAATATTCTACGCACCGAATGGTTCAGGAGTATGTGGAAAAATATTATTTGGAGATGACCCCATGACAGAACCTGATGGACTCACCTCAACAGAGGCCAATGAGCGCCTCGAAAAATTTGGGGAAAACATCCTTGAAATGAAAAAAAAGAGCATTTGGTTTCGCCTTTTGACCTTTTTTTGGGGACCCATTCCTTGGATGATTGAAATTGCAGCCATTCTCTCTGCAATTATTAATCACTGGGAAGACTTCTGGGTAATTTTTGCGTTGCTGCTACTAAATGCAGTTGTTGGTTTCTGGCAAGAATTTAAAGCAGACGATGCAATAAATTTATTAAAGAAAAGATTAGCATTAAATGCTCGTGTTTTGCGTGATAAAAATTGGATATCTATTGCAGCCAAGGAACTTGTTCCGGGCGATATTGTCCGTATAAGACTTGGAGATGTTGTCCCTGCCGATTTAAAGCTTTTTGATGGAGATTATATAAATGTTGACGAGTCTTCGCTAACAGGGGAATCTCTTCCTATTGAAAAACATAAAGAAGATGTTGCATATTCAGGATCTATTATTCGTCAAGGTGAAATGAACGGTTTGGTTGTTGCAACCGGTATGAATACTTTTTTTGGCAAAACAGCCAAGTTAGTTGCAGAAGCAAAAACGGTAAGTCATTTTCAAAAAGCAGTCATTAAAATTGGAAACTACCTAATTGTTTTAGCCGCCTTTATGATTGGAATAATTTTTATCGCTTCAATTTTCCGTCATGAAAGTTTTCTTGATACGCTGCAGTTTGCACTTGTATTAACAATCGCAGCCATTCCAGTTGCGCTTCCTGCTGTCCTTTCCGTAACAATGGCGGTTGGAGCATCAGTGCTTGCAAAGAAAAAAGCAATTGTCAGCAAATTAGTTGCTATTGAAGAAATGGCTGGAATGGATATACTTTGCTCAGATAAAACCGGAACTATCACAAAAAATGAGTTGACCGTTGCCGAAGTAGAGCCATTTAAAAATTATTCGAGTGAGGATGTTCTGCTCTTTGCGTCGCTTGCTTCAAGAGCGGAAGATAATGATCCAATTGACTCAGCAATATTAGAAAAAAGTAAGTCTAATAAAGCTATTGCTGAAAAATACAATACTTATTTTGCCAAAGAGTTTAAACCTTTCGATCCAATTATAAAAAGGACGGAAGCAACTGTTGTTGATTCAGAAAAAAATCAATTTAAAATCAGCAAGGGTGCCCCTCAAGTTATTCTTGCTTTATTGCCAGATCATGAAAAAGAAAAACTTACTAAAGAATTAAATTCCCTAATTGATGAGTTTGCTTCAAAAGGATTTAGAACTCTAGGATTAGCAAAAACAGATCATACAGAAATATGGCAATATGTTGGACTAATTCCACTATTTGATCCTCCTAGAGAAGATTCTGCTCAAACCATAAAAACTGCACGAGAGATGGGTGTGGATGTAAAAATGGTTACCGGTGATCATACTGCAATTGGCAAACAAATAGCACAAAAAGTAAATCTTAAGAATAACATTTTAGAGGTTTCTGCATTTCTAGATAAACCTGATAGGGAAGCCGCAAAAATAATTGAAAAAGCAGATGGTTTTGCTCAAGTTTTTCCTGAACACAAATATAAAATCGTAGAACTTCTTCAAGAACGAAACCATATTGTTGGAATGACCGGTGACGGCGTTAATGATGCTCCCGCACTTAAAAAAGCAGATGTGGGAATTGCTGTTGATGGCGCAACGGATGCGGCAAAATCTGCGGCGGATATTGTGCTTACATCACCTGGACTTTCTGTAATTATAGATGCAATAAAAGAAAGCAGAAAAATTTTCCAAAGAATGAATAGTTATGCAATTTACAGAATTGCAGAAACAATTCGAGTTTTATTATTTATTACTTTGGCAATTTTAGTATTCAACTTTTATCCCGTTACAGCAATTATGATTGTGCTATTAGCCTTCTTTAATGATGCCCCAATCATGGCAATTGCATTTGATAATGTTAAATATTCTAAAGATCCGGAAAAATGGAATATGCGCGTTGTGTTAAGTATGGCAACATTTTTAGGACTAATAGGAGTTGTAAGCTCGTTTGGAATTTTTTACATTGGTCAAATAACACTTCATTTATCAAAAGAAGCAGTACAAACATTTATCTTTTTGAAGTTAGCAATTGCAGGTCATTTAACAATATTTGTTACCCGAACTCGGGGACCGTTCTGGTCAATTAAGCCAAGCGGTACAATGTTTTGGTCGGCTGTAGCAACCAAAATACTTGCAACCTTTGTCGCAGTTTACGGTTGGTTTATTGCGCCTATTTCATGGGATTTAGCATTGTTGGTTTGGGGTTATGCACTAACTGCATTTTTAATTACAGACTTTTTAAAAGTTAAAATCTACAAACTATTAGATCACTCAGATGTGATATTTAGTAAACAAAATTTCTTAAGGAGATATTATGGATATGAAAATAAATAACTCAAAAGATTTGGAAATAAAGAACTTGCTGGAAAACCTGGTAAGCGAAAGTGGAGTAGAGAGAAAAAGTGCAAGAAAAAGCTTGGTGAAAAAAGGTCCAGTGGTTATTGATTTTCTTATGGAACATATTCATCACCCAAAACATCTTTACCGATGGGAAGCCCTAAAAACTATGGAGGAAATTGCTGATCCAGTTTCTGTTCCTTTATTTATAGAAGCATTAGAGGATGATGAAAGTGACATTCGTTGGATTGCTGCTGAAGGACTTATAAAAATTGGAAGCGAATCAATAAATCCTCTTTTAAAAACATTAACAAAGAAAACTGATTCTATTTTTATTTTAGCAGGTGCTCATCATGTATTTCATGATTTGAATAAAAAGAATAGTCTACCAAAAGATTTTCCAATTGATAATTTTTTATCAAATATTAAAAAATCTGAATCTGATGAAGCTATCAAGTTGTTAGCATTCCAAATTCTAAGTAATCTGGAAGAAGAGAATAAATAAAATTTATCATAGGGTAGAATATTTCTTGAAAAAAGATAACAATAAAAAAATGAGTTTGTTAGATGCCATTTCAATGGCTGTGGGAACCATGATTGGCGCAAGTATATTTTCAATTTTTGGAATTGGGGCAAAAATTGCCGGAAATAATTTACCCGAGGCTTTTATTCTGTCTGGTCTATTTGCTTTGCTTGTTGCTTATTCCTACTCAAAATTGGGAGCAAAAATAATTTCTAATGCGGGTCCCATTGAATTTATATTGCAAGGAATAGGAGATAATTTAAT
>JAGROF010000119.1 GCA_020440405.1 Chlamydiia bacterium | reverse complement strand
TCCCTATGGAAGAGCTCAAAAGAATGGCGGTCCGTCATTTCTCAGCAATTCCGAATCACAATCACGCAGCAAATCTTCCTCAAGAAAAGCTTTTTTCAGACAAACAAGAGGGACACATTATTGCGATCAAACCGATTAAAGATCTGCGTAGCCTTTCGATCTATTGGGAACTCCCCAAGGCTTTTATTCACAACTTTGACGACCGTTCTGCGGATCTTTTAGGCTATGTCATTGGGGGACGTTATGAAAAAAGCCTTCGAAGTGTGCTGAAAAAGGAAGAGCTGATCAATAACATCGGCTCAAGTATGTTCCGCCTCAGCAAAGATTCAGGCATGTTTTATATCAGCATGGATCTCACTCCCATAGGCGCTGAGCAGTTTGAGGTCGTTATTGAGCGGTGCTTTCAAACCTTAAACGCCCTCAAGCGCACAGGAATTCCCTCTTATATCTTCCATGAACTCAAGACTATGGCGCGCATTGACTACGAATACACATCGCGGATTCCCCCTTTCCATTTCGTTTCAACCCATGCACATCAAATGATCGATGAGCCCCTTGGAACCTATCCTCTCAAAACTGTGATGCCAACAACCTACAACCCCGAGGAAACACAAAGGTTTTTAGAGCTCCTGACTCCCGAGTCAGCAACCTATGTGCTCCTTGCTCCCCCAGAACTTTCAGGTGCAATTCCAGAAAGAAAAGAGAAGTGGTCAAATGTCGAATATGTGGTTCGGAAAATCCCTGAGTCGACGCTGACAGCATGGAGCGAGTTGCCTGCTCACCCTCAGATAGCTCTTCCCGAGCAAAACACCTTTATCCCAAACGACCTAAAACTTGTGAATCACGTTAAAGAAGAGGAAGACGTTGTGATTCCTCATCCTAAAAAGCTCATTTCGAATGACCAAGGAGAACTCTTCGTTTGGGAAGACACGCAGTATCTTGTCCCAGAAGTGTCGTGGGTATTTAATATCTCCTCCCCTTACATCGATGGCTCTCCTCGACAAGCGGTCATGCTCGATCTTTTCCGCTATGCGCTAGATGAAAAGATGGCTTCGACTTTATCCTATGCCGAAGCGGCCTCCCTTGGATTTGATACGACCATCCAAGATTTAAAGCTGGTTGTGACTGTTGGTGGTTACAGCGAAAAAGCTCCCCTTCTTCTCAAAGAAGGGTTGCAACAAGCTAAAAAGTGTCACATGACAAAAGAGGAGTTTGACCTCTATACCACCGATCTGAAAAGTCTCTATGCCAACCAAGGCAAAGCCATGCCGATCCAGCAAGCTCATGAAATCATGCAGAACCTTCTCTTTAGCAACGCTCCTAAGCATTCAGAAAAGTTAATAGCACTTGAAACCATTCGCTATGAAGACTACCTTTCCTTTGCCAATCACTTGTTTCAAGAAGCCTACATCGAAGCCCTCATGATTGGAAATCTTACAGAGAAAGACGCGCTAAGCACCTGGGAAATGATCCTCGAAACACTTGCCTATGCTCCCTATCCTCGGAAAAACCACGAGCGGAAGCAGATGTTGACCCTTTCTTCTTTTCAAGGCCCTTACAAAATCCCTATGCAAACCGATAGTTTAGGAAACGCTGCGATCTTAATGATTCAAGAAGGGGGAGTGACCTTCCCTAAAAAAGCTTCCCATGTTGTTCTCGGCACCGGTCTTCAAGAAGATTTCTTCGACACCCTTCGTACGAAACAACAAACGGGTTATGTTGCCAAAGTCGCGACTCAAGAAGAGGAGCAACAGCTCTATAACCTCTTTATGGTTCAATCCTCCACTCACCAACCTGATGAGCTGATCTCTCGTTTTGAACTGTTTTTAGAGACTTACATTAAAGACTTCGAAACCGCCATTCCTGAAGGGCGCTTTGAAGTTCTGCGCAGCAACGTGATTACTCTGCTTGAAACCCCTCCCACAAACTTAGGCCAAATGGCCAGCCAACTCAACTACCTAGCCTTTACCCATAAGGGAGATTTTGACAGACGAGAAAAGCTTGCCACAGCTCTGAGAAATCTCACCTATGAGGACTTTAAAGCCGATACCCTTTCCTTTCTCTCGCGCAAAAATCCGCGACGCATTGCTATTATGCTCGAAGGGAAACAGCCCGACGGAAAAAACTTCCGTTATGAAGGGATCACGGCCGAAACTCTAAAAACCGAAGGGACCTATATCTCCCTTCCTTAATCTAGTGACTCTATACGAGGTTTAGCTGGGCCTAATTTTAAAGACTGAGCAACTTGAACAAGTTCATCGCTTCCCCGATGAGACTCAAGCTGCACATGAACACGTGCCCTGTCTTCTGCAGCCAAAGACTCTTGAAATGTATAGGCCACTTTTTGAAAAGCGTTTGAAAAAATCTTTGGATCACATTTAAATACACCGAGACCAGTTCCCGTCACATGAAACACAATGTCCTTATCGGGATACCTCTCTAATAAGGTCCTCACTTGATTAAACTGCGCTGAAAAGAGGGCTTGATAAGCATAATATTGGAGCTTCTGGCAGTCCGTTGATCCTCTAGCTAATCCAGGAGAATACCCAAGAGCTGGAGCAGCACCCAATATTAAAAAGATCGGATGAGCCCCTTCCTGTAAATGGCTTTCATAGCAAGGAAGCTCTATCTGATCAAAACTTAACTCCATCTCTTCAGCAAATTGCCCTACATTTGCATTGGTTGGCCTAAGATATCCATGCTCAATCGAAGAAGTGGGAAGGAAGGTCTTCCCTGCTGAAGGGAACACTTTTTCCATCATGTTAAAGCCCAAATTGGTCAAAAATGCTGTGACAAGCTCAAACATGATTGGGTTCGTGCGCTGAGCAAGAGGGCCTTGCGTATTGTCTCCCTCAGACTTTGACATCGCTTCCCCTACTTGAGGAGTAAAAGGACTTGGAGCCTCTGAAGCGTTATATTGGGAAGCCACACTAAATAGATGCACTCTTGAAGAATCTTTGGATACGTGGGGAATATCATTTTGAACGCCCTGAGTGATAGACCAGTGGAACATCGAACAGTCAAGTTCTTTAACCGTTTCTTGATAATCCCATCCCTTTGCTGTCACAAAATCAACACTCATGCCTAACTTCTTTAAGATCTCTGCAAAGTAGTGCTTAGCACTTTCATGACTCTTACTATAAAAAAACCCTTGATACTTCAACTTCCTAAGAAGTCGAAGCACTTCCCCCAAGTCTTGCTTCATTAATTCAGGGGAGAAAAACTCCTTTTCTTGTTCAAAAACTTGTGCCTGAGGACGAATTGGTTTTTCCAATAGGTGCTTCATCAAAGAGACAGCACTTCCTGCAACCATTAATCTTAGGTGATTAGAAAAAGAGAGAGCAACACTCTCTTTGAATGACCACGTGATATATCCAGAAACAACAGTTGCAGCTGCAATGGCTGCTAATTTTCTTAAAAAAATCGCTTTTTCACCGTCAAATATATAATCATGGATGCAACAAGCTGCCCCCACCATCCCTCCAGTCAATAATAATCCTTCTTTCGTTGCATTTGGAAAGTATTGAATGAGTCGAGTATAGCCTGCTAAGAATGCAATGCCTATAAAGGCTGCTGGTTCTATCACAGTCTTGGAATCGCTAAAAGAAATGATTGACACAGGCACTTTGAAGCTTCCCCTAAGCTATTGATATCCGCAGAAATTTTGCCACACTTAAGAGAAAATCTCTATAAAAACCTATCTTGCTTATTGTAAGTTATATAAACAACATTCTTGCACTAAATCCTACGATTGTAGTAGATTGATGGCATGTGTGCAAAACGGTCATTTGGAGAACTTGAAACAACCATCCTCCGCTTTTTTAGCGAAGTGGAAGACGGATTGACCGTGGGTGATGTGGTGCAAAAACTCGGAGGGAAAAGCGCCTATACCACCGTCATGACGGTCATGACGCGCCTTCACGAAAAAGGGATTCTCAAACGGACAAAGGAAGGGAGAAGTTACAGATACTTTAAAAAGAAATCCCCCTTCTTAAAGCGCCTCAAGTCCCGCTTTTTAGGTGCAAGCCCTTCGGAAGTGTTTAGTGCTTTTCTCGAGGAAGAAATCGACCCTGCAGAGCTTCACAAAATCGAAACCATGATCCAAGAGCATAAGAAGAAATGGAATACCTAGCCCGCTTTCTCATAAATGCCATAGGGGGATCGATTGTGACCTTTTACGTCACATGGCTCTTTGTGACCGTGCTCTATCCCTTTGTTCGCCTCCCCCGCGCCCGCTACTACCTTTTACTCCTTCCTTTCTTAAAGGTTTTTTACGACCTCTTGTTTATGAATCACACCTCCTGGGTGTTTTATCATGGGAAAAAGATCTTAGGAGCACTTCCAGGGAGTCGTCAGCTTATGGTTTATCTTGGAGCAAATTGGAAACCATTTGCGGGAATCCGCCTTCAATTTTTTGAAGGAGAAACATTTTCGATTGGAGATCTTTTTGTAGAGCTCTTTGGAGTCCCTCTGATGTTTTCTCTTTCTGTGGTGTTTTTACTGCTTACCCTTCTTTCAATCATCCGTTGGATAAGTCAGTGGATCGCTTCCAAACGGTGGCAAGCCTCCCTCACCCTCATACATCAGTTTGACACGGTGTATTCGACACTAGAACCTCTTAAAAGCCCGCTCCTCATAGGAGCGCGAATTGTCATTCCCTACCCCCTCTTTACAAAACTCAATCCCCAAGAAATGGAAGCCATTCAAACGCATGAGAAAGAACACTTGCGGTGGAAAGACAATGAGACGTCTCTTTGCCTTTCCTTCCTTGCGACTCTTTTTTGGTTTATTCCCTGTTGCAATCGAGCCCTTAAGCAAGGAAATTTCTATCGCGAACTTAAAAATAAAAAAAAAGC
>JAGROF010000118.1 GCA_020440405.1 Chlamydiia bacterium | reverse complement strand
TACCAAGAGGATCCTGCGCTACCAGGCATGGTGTCGGTGATACGAAAGCCCTTTTCGCCACTTTCAGAATCCGTATAATTTACGAACTCTTCAACTCTAGCGAGAGGAGGCTCGCCTTTTTCGGAGGGCTGATAATCAGCCACGTCTGGAAGCAAGACAGGAAGTTCATTATAAGGAACGGCTCTAAGTCCTTTTTCCGGGAATTCAACCATAGGGAAAGGTTCTCCCCAGTATCGTTGCCGACTAAACAACCAATCTCTCAATTTATACTGAACTTCTTTTTTTCCGATCTGTTGCTCTTCTAAATAGGAAATCACTTTTGCAATGGCTTTCGGTTTATCTAAACCATCCAAAAATTCTGAGTTCATGTGAAGACCATCTCCAGTAAAAGGTAGCTCTTCTTCACTTTGAAGGACTCTTACAATTTCGATATCATATTTTTTAGCAAATTCAAAATCTCGCTCATCATGCGCGGGAACGGCCATTATTGCGCCGGTGCCGTAACCCATTAGCACATAATCAGAGATCCATATGGGAACATTCTTTTTAGTGATAGGATGTAGGGCATAGCTTCCGGTGAAGGCTCCCGTTTTTTCTAAACCGGCTTTGCGATCAAGCTCACTTTTAGAGGCCGTGACCTGTATGTATTTTTCTATTTCAGATTTTTGCTCGGGGCTGGTCAGTTTTAAAACTAAAGGATGCTCAGGAGCAAGAACCATAAAGGTTGCTCCAAATAACGTATCAGGACGTGTAGTAAAAACCTCTATCTCTTCATCGGGAAAGTCTTTAAGTTTAAACTTTACAGAGGCTCCTTCACTTTTGCCAATCCAATTTCGTTGACCTTCTTTGGTTCTTTCTGGCCAATTAATTTTATCAAGTCCTTCTAAAAGTCTTTCGGCATAGGCGGTAATCTTAAGCATCCATTGTTTCATTGGAACGCGAACAACGGGATGTCCTCCTCGTTCACTTTTGCCGTCAACGACTTCTTCGTTTGCAAGTACTGTTCTCAAGGCTGGGCACCAGTTTACGGGAACCTCTTTTTGATAGGCCAATCCTTTTTCGTAAAGTTTCAAAAATATAAATTGGGTCCATTTGTAAAACTTCGGATCACAGGTAGAGAGCTCTCTACTCCAATCGAAGCTATATCCCAACGATTTTAATTGCCGTTTAAAGTTTTCGATGGCTTTTTGTGTGGTCTCTTCTGGATGAACTCCGGTTTTAATAGCGAATTGTTCTGCGGGCAGTCCAAAAGCATCATATCCGAAAGGATGAAGAACATTAAATCCTTTGCTCCTTTTGTAACGAGCAACAATATCGGTAGGAGTATAAGATGCCAAATGGCCCACATGAAGACCTGCCCCAGAGGGATAAGGGAACATATCTAGCGCATAATATTTAGGTTTTTCGGAACTGTCCTCAGCGTAAAAGCATTTTTCTAGATCCCATTGTTGTTGCCATTTGCCTTCAAACTCATGATGGTTATAAGCCAATTTCATCTCCTAAGTGATTGTGATTATGGTGATAATTGAACGAGCGCAGGGTGTCAACTTGAGACTAACGGCGAGAAGTCTTTTGACTAGATTTGAAAGAATTCTCAAAGTCCCCCCTCGAAAAGGGTAAACTACTAAAAATGAGAAGAAAATTCAAAAATTCAGCCCAAAGAATCCTCATCGTTGATGACGATCAAGATACCCTTA
>JAGROF010000117.1 GCA_020440405.1 Chlamydiia bacterium | reverse complement strand
AAACAAAAAGCCCCGTGACTTTTGAGACTCTCGATGGAGAAAAACGGAAGATTCCGGAAAAGATTTTAATGATTCATGACGAGAAAGGACCCATTGCTGTCGCTGGAGTCATGGGAGGGGCCAATTCTGAGGTGAATGAGAGCACAACAGAAATCATTCTAGAATCCGCGGCATTTGATCCCTCAGTGGTGAGACGGGGAAGCAAAGCACTGGGACTCCGCAGCGAATCGTCTGCCCGTTTTGAACGGGGCGTCGACTTTGAAATGGTTCCTGTTGCTTTAGACCGCGCAGCGGCATTAATTGCCGAGCTCGGTGGTGGGGAAGTTGCTCAAGGGAACGTCGATGTGATTGCTAAAAAGCATGAGCGCAAAACCCTCAAAATCCGCTTAAGTAAAACGAATCAAATCCTCGGCACAAAATTGAGCCTGAGCGAGGTGGAGACGTTTTTGAAACGACTTGAAATGGGGGTCAAGGGAGAAAAAGACACACTCCATGTGACCGTCCCTTCTTACCGGAATGACATCCATGCTGAAATTGATTTGATTGAAGAGATCGCCCGCGTCTATGGGTATAACAATATTCAGAAACGGGAAGCACGCGTTGTCAACTCTCCTCTCCCTCATACTGCCATTTACTTAATGGAAAAAAAGGTGCGAGAAAAACTGATTGCCGCTGGCCTTCAAGAATTTTTAACGTGCGACTTGATCAGCCCCAGCTTAAGTGAACTCTGCTTAGAAAAACAATTGGGCGAAAAAGAAGAGATTCAAGTATTAAAACCCAGCTCCGTCGACCAATCGGTCCTTCGGATGTCTCTCCTTCCAGGACTCTTGCAATCTGTAAAACATAACTTCGACCGGAAAAATCGAGACCTTCATGCCTTTGAAATCGGACGGATTCACTTTAAAGATGGAAAGCATTTTAGAGAACGGCTGATGGCAGCTATCCTCTTAACTGGGAAAAGGCGCCCCCATCATTGGGAGCAGAAGGCAGAAGATACCGACTTTTTTGATCTGAAAGGCATTTTAGAAAATGTTCTTGAGGGAGGAACCTATCAGCCCACCCGCTTTAAAAGCTTCCACCCCGGAAAACAAGCCAGCATTCATGTTGGAGACTCTCGATTAGGGGTCATGGGGGAAGTGCATCCCGAAAGGCTTAAGCGCCTTGATATCGAAGAGCGCGTGTTCTTTGCACAGATTGATCTTCATGAGTGGATGGCAACCCTGAAAAAAGACCACAAGATGACGCCTCTCCCTCAGTTTCCTGGGAGTGATCGCGACTGGACGGTGACTCTGCATCAAGAGGTTCCTTTAGGAAGCGTTTTTGAAATCATCAAAACCTTCCGCTCAAAACTCCTCAAAGCATCCTTTCTCCTGGATGTTTACGAGAGTGAAAAGATCGGAAAAGATCGGAAAAATGTCACCTTCCGTTTTACCTACCGCGCGGACCACACAACCATTGAGCAACCCCAAGTGGACCAAGAGCATGAGCGGCTGATTAAACAAATTGAAACCCAACTAGAGCGAGCACAATAATGAACCTATCCAGTATTAAAGATA
>JAGROF010000116.1 GCA_020440405.1 Chlamydiia bacterium | reverse complement strand
CTAAATGTTTCAAAGAGAGCATGGTTTGTGTGATCATACGAAACCAATAGGTCAGATAGTGCATCGCGCAGTCCTTTCCATTGGTCAACAGTTAACATGTTGTGATTGACATGGGTATCCACTTGGTCAAGCCAAATTTTGGGGTGTAGGGTTGTATAGGAGACCACATCAAATGCGGGTCTAGTTGTTGCGTGTACAGTTTCCATAATTCTCCTCCTTAGAGAGTGTTTGCATCAATTTTGAAAAGATGATATGTAAAGAATTGATTAAGTATCAATCAAAATTTTTAATCCTGCTTGCACCGCTAATCCCACTTCGGTATAATTGGGGAGAAATAAGGTTGGTATGTATGAAGAAATGGGTAGCAACATTTTTAGCCTTTAGTGCTTTGGCATTTGCAAGTGAACAGGAAGATCGAGGACAAGAACTCTGCTCGTTCACAAGCAATATCTTCGAAATCTTAAGTGAAGAGTCTCGCATTGTTGATCAGGAAAAACTTGCAGGGGCTTATCGCATGTTTATCACGCGTCTTCATCAGTACGAGAAGGATCCGAATCCAGAAATTGCGGATTTAGCGCAGCGCTTTATCGCGTCGTTCCAGGTGGGGAATGAATCTAAAGAGGCGATTGGAGAAGCGGTTTCTTCTTTAGGACGTCTTGTTAAGTGCTCTGTCGACAATGATCACTACCGCTATGATACCGCTTTTGTCCTTCATAAAAAAGATTTAGAGAAGGAACTCTCTCAGATGGAAGCGCAATTAGGATCCCGTGTTCCTCAGGGAAAAAATCTCAATTACCATAAGATTATGATTGAGTCTCTTGCAGATCAGGAGTATGACTTGGCCCTCTATTCCTATCTTAAAATTGCAGAGACCCGTTGTCAAAAATAATTTGATTCCTGTAATCTAGAGGAATGAAGAAACTTGCGCTCTTTTTACTTCTTTTTGTCTCAGTCTATGCAAAACAAGTCCGTGTGTATGTCGATATAGTAGGGGATCTATTTCATGCAGGACATGTGCAGTTTTTCCAAAAAGCTCGCGCAGAAGGGGATTATCTGATTGTAGGGATTCATGGAGATGAAACCTGCACTAATTATAAACGAAAACCGATTCTTTCCCTGGAAGAGCGTCGCATTGCGATTGAAGCGTGCCGCTATGTTGATGAGGTGATTGTCAATGTTCCGATTGGCATTACTGAAGAGTGGATCAAAAAATATGACATTGATCTTGTCATCCATGGAGATGACTTCTCTGAAGTTAACAAAAACATTCACTATGGAGTTCCCATTCGCATGGGGATTTTTAAAACGGTTCCCTATACTCAGGGGATTTCTACCACAGATATTATTAAGCGGGTGATTTCCCGCGCTGATTCGTAATCCGATACAGGACGTGTCTTTTTAAAGGGTGCCCTTCTGGCAGTTTGGGATGGTCAAAATCGTCTTGAGGATCATGGTGCATGCCGATGCGTTCCATGACACGTCGGGAGCGGAGGTTGTTTTCTGCAGTGAAGGAAACGATTTCTGGAAGCTCTAAGGTTTGAAAGGCGTAATGGAGGCAGGCTGTCGCACCTTCTGTCGCATACCCCTTTCCCCAGGAGTTAAAGCTGAGGCGCCAGCCGACTTCAGTGGCTGGAGCAAAGGGGAGGGAAGGAGAAACAGGATCGAGACCAATAAATCCGATGAATTGTTCCGTGCTTTGCTCCATGGCTGCCCAGAGCCCCCACCCTTGTTTTTCCAAATCTGTTTGGATTCTTGTAGCCAGCTGATCACTTTCTGTTTGGCTGAGTGGCTTTGGAAAGTATTCCATGACCCGAGGGTCTGCATTGATCACGGCAAAAGGCTTATAATCTTCCTTCTTCCAGAGGCGAAGGATCAGGCGTTTTGTTTCAATCATGAACCTATCCAGTATTAAAGGATTTATTTGATTTCTTCCATTTTTTGTCCAAAGGACTTTCTCACTTGGAGCATTTCTTCCTCCGTGACCATATTGTAATGAAGAGACATTAATGTCCATGACAGAGCAATGGTGTGAGGATCGATAGAGACAACTTGCTCATGAGAGTGAAAGACCGTTTGACCGACTGAAGGATCGTCTTGGAGATAGACGATCACTTCGTGCTCTGGATGGAATGCTTTTAAGGCCTCAACTAAAGCTTTTCTGACTTTTCCAATGGCGTGGATTTCTTGCAAAGAGAGGCTATAAACTTTTTGGACATGTCTTTTAGGAAGGATGAGGAAATTGCATCCAGGTTTTGCCCCCCTCCTTACGTTGTAAAGGACTTCAACACCTTGATATTCAAAGACACGCTGCTTTGCGAGGATGTTAGGGTCACAAAAGAAACAACTAGAGACTTGAATTGGGGTGGGATCCTCCGGAATCTCTAAGGGCATGAAGAAGGGGGCGTGGGAAAGTTCTTGAGAGGCCTTCCCTCCTTTGTCTTGTAAGAGTTCAAGAAGATGACGCTTTAAAAGGTCTTTCGCTTCGAATTTATGAGATTGGTAGCGCGTAAAGGGAAGAGAAACTTGGACGTCTTCAAAAGCGAGTGGCTCTGTTTCTTCTTGAAAGGCATGTTTCCAAAATTGAATGGCGTTTTGGGTCTCTTCTTGAGGGATGGTATACGTTGCAGGTGTCAAGTTAGCGTGCCGGTAGAGGACATAGCGGTTGCAATCCATTTTATCGACAATGTTTTTGATTGTATGAAACCCAGGAAGGTGGGGAATCACTTCGACAACGTAGCGATTGGCGTGCCCTTCTTGAGGCTTATTATATTGTGCGATGACAAATCCTTGAATAGAGATTGTTTTGTAAATCTCGGTGATTTTTTTTATAGTTGCAAAGAGAGCGGCATTCTCCTCCTCTGTCACCTCACTAATGCCGTGGATATGGGAGCGGTTTAATGTGATGGCTAAGTGATGGGGAACACGTGGGGTTTCTGGATAGTAGACGGTGAGTAAGTCGTCTTGAAAAAGGGAGGTTTTTAAGACAGATCCCAAGAGGCGGTGACGAACGGAGTGAGGAGAAACCTGAAAAGTCAGGGGAATAGAAGAAATATCGAGATAGTTTTCTACAAGTTCTAGGGTGTGGGGGGATAGACTCTCCTGCAAATGCTGAGGAGATTGAAATGTCATTGTAATCGAAGCTAGAAGCGCTAGAGAAATCATGCATTCATTAAACGCTAGCCTTCAGTTTTTCGCAATAGGAGATGTTTTTTTCTTTTTTAAAAAAGACTATAGGAATAATGTAAAACCATATGAGAAAGTGGTTAGTCAGTTTTGCTCTTTTAGTCTGCTCTTCAGTCCTATGGGGAGAAGAAGTGGCAGTAACCGATGAGTCTCTTCCACGTCTTCCTAATCCGACCCCTTTTCAGCAAGAAGTCTTGGTTTCAAAGTGCCGTGGATTGATTCTTGTCGGGAAGCAATCAGAGCTTTTAAGTGCACGAGAGCTTCGAAATGTGGAAGGACTGCGCGTGATTGATCTGGATGTTCCTGGAGGGGAAGAGCGTCTTGATAAAAAGCTGCGCCCTCTTTACTTGAATCAGGCGATCACAAGACCCTCCCTTGAAGAGATTCAAGATACGATTCGCGATTATTATCGAGGCTATCACCGCCCCTTTATTATTGTAGAGGTTCCTGAGCAAGATGTGACGGATGGGGTGCTTCAGATTGTTGTTTTTGAAAGTCAGTTGGGAAAAGTAGAGATTCAGGGAAATACTTGGACATCGACAAAGCGGATGGAGAATTACCTCCATTTAGACCCGGGGCAAATGATCAATCAACAGAGCTTGCTTTCTGACTTGGATTTTATCAACCGCAACCCGTTTAGGCGAGCAGATATCATCTATGCTCCCGGAGAAAAAGAAGGGACAACCGATGTGATTTTGCATGTCGATGACCGCCGTCCCTACCGTTTTTATGCAGGAGCAGAAAATACAGGGGTTCCAACAACAGATCGGCAACGGTGGTTTGCGGGATTTAACTGGGGCAATGTGTTTGGTCTCGACCATATTTTTGCGTATCAATATACCGCTTCGTATGATGTCGATAAATTCCAATCTCATACCGGACAATATATCGCTCCTCTTCCTTGGCATCACGTGTTTGATGTGTATGGTGGAGCTTCTTGGGTGCATCTTGATCTTGATGAACCTAGCATGGATAGCCATGGCTTTAGTAGTCAGCTCAGTGGGCGCTATGTGATCCCCTTTTTCTTGGGGTTATATTTGCGACAAGAGTGTGTGATTGGATTTGATTGGAAGCGGACCAACAACACGATTGAATTTACCGATGATTTCCCCACCTTTGGGAAAAATGTGAATCTGACACAATTTGTGTTTACCTATGCAGGAAGTTATGAGAGAAACGCTTACCGCCTCGACTTTGAAGGGAGCTTTTATTGGTCTCCTGGGAGATGGGTTTCTGATCAAACCGATGCAGATTTTGAGTCTCTCCGTCCTGGAGCGAAAAACCATTGGGTGTACTTTCTTGCCTCATTTTCTTACCTGCAACGCTTGCCAAAATCGTTTTCTCTTTTCCTCTTAGCAGAAGGACAGCTTTCCTCTCAAAACCTTCTTCCGAGTGAGCAATTTGGACTAGGAGGCTATGATACGGTGCGTGGGTATAACCAACGAGAGGTAAGCACAGAAAACGGACTCCTTTTAAGTGGAGAGGTCCGCTCTCCAGCACTTCCTCTCTTTAGCAATATCAAGCGGATGAAGCAGGTCGATGCGATTCAGTTTCTAGCCTTTCTTGACTATGGATATGGGCGGTATAAAAAGACCCTTCCTTTTGAAACAAAAAATCAATATCTGTTAGGAATAGGACCAGGGATCCGCTATACCCTTGAGCCCTATTTCACAGCCCGCCTGGACTGGGGGATTAAGCTGCATAAAGAAGCGCGATATGGCGGAGGAAACACTATGGTCCATTTTGCTGTAACAGGGAGCTATTAGCCGTGAAAAGCACACTCGGATTTTGTTTAGCCATTTTCCTTATGCCAGCGCTATTTGCAGCTCCTAAAGGGTTTAAGCCTCATAAAGGGACCGCTTCAGCCTCTCAAGAAGGGCATCGGACCCTTGTGAGAAGTGGGCAAAAAGCAATTATCCATTGGGATCAGTTTTCGATCGAATCTGGAGAGCTCGTCCATTTTCACCAGAAAGATGCTACAAGTCGTGTGCTCAATCGTGTGATGGGAAAAGATGCCAGCCGTATTTATGGAAGATTGACTTCGAATGGCCAAGTTTTTCTGATCAATCCCCAAGGAATTTATATTGGTCCTTCAGGACGCATTGAAACCAATGGGTTTGTAGGTTCTACCTTAAATCTTCTAGATCAAGACTTTTGGGAAGGAAAAGATCTTTTCTTTCATGAGCCAGGCTCAGGGCTGATCAAGAATTTGGGAGTAATATCATGTCCAGCTGGGGATATTGTTCTGATCGCGCGAGCCATTGAAAACGAAGGAACAATCAACTCACCCTCAGGATTGACTGCTTGCGGATCAGGAGTTGAAGTGCTTCTAAAACCTGATGGAGATCAAAGGATTTCGATTCGTCCCGATCTTTCCCTTCCGAACGATGAAAATGAAATAGCGATTCAAAATTATGGGGACATCGAGGCGTTAGCAGTCGAGATGAAAACAAGCAAAAACCCTTACGAAAAAGCGATTCATTGCTCAGGGGCTGTCACAGCCTTTCGCCAAAAAGAAGAGGGAGGGCGCATTTATCTTGTCGGTAATCATGGGAAAACAGTTGTTGAAGGGTCTCTTGAGGCACGATCAGGAACGGTTCATATTTTGGGGAAAGAAGTCAGTGTTGTAGACGAAGCCGTAATCGATGTATCGGGTTCGACAGGAGGAACACTCCTTGTTGGAGGGGATTACCAGGGGAAAAACCCAAACATTTTAAATGCACAGACGACAACGGTTTCCAAAGACGCCTCAATGTATGCCGATGGCTTTGAAGGGGATGGGGGACGAATCATTGTTTGGTCAGATGGAGAGACCTTTTGTGGTGCAGAAATGAGCGCCTGTGCAAGGGGAAATCAAGGGGATGGAGGATTTATTGAGATCTCTGGAGCAAAGAGTGTTGCAAGCCCCACCCATCCTGATTTGCGAGCAAAAAATGGAAAAGATGGAACCCTTCTCCTCGATGCAGGGCCGATCACTATTAGTAGTGGAGGAGCTAGTGGCCCCACTGCCTATGGATCGACATTTATTAATGCCCAATTAGGACTTGGCAATTTCTCACTTGATACCGGATCAGAACCTGGTCCAGGGGAGCAGTCCTTAACAGTGGATGGGACCGTTACAGGAGCTGATGAGATCACTTGGGCCAATGCCAATAAACTCACGCTGATTGGGGGTCGGAATGTAGAGATCCAATCGGGAGCTGCTATTCGTGCCACGGGAAGTGGAGATCTTGAGATTCAGGGGAATGGAACGTTTGTAGCTTTAACAGACTTTAATGGGATTTTTGTGAATGGAGGAACCCTAGAAGTTGCAAATGGAGCCATGACACTTACGGGGACAGGAGGCCAAGCTTCCTTTAACCGGGGAATTTTGGTGAATAATAGTGGAGTTGTCCAGGCAACGGGAAGCGGCAGCATCTCAATGACAGGAACGGCAACATTAACCGGTGGAGTGCAGAATAAAGAGGGGGTTTCCATTGGGACAATGGGTCCTAGTATAGGGACTGTTCAGGTGAATAATGGAAACCTCACAATTCTAGGAAGAGGAGGGGACGGGTTTTTATCTCAAGGGGTTGAAATTAACTTTGGAGGAGTCATCCGCTCAACAGGATCGGGAAATATTTCGATTACAGGATTTGGAGGCAATACCACAGGAAACTTTTCCAATGGGTTTGTCATTGGAACAGCAACGATCGAAGCGACAGGAACAGGAAGCATCACGATTAATGGAACAGGAGAAGGAACCGGATTTCGATCGATTGGAGTCGAGCGTTTTCCTGAAGCCTTTGCTCCAGGCACTGGAATCATTCAAACAGAGTCGGGGAATATCACCATTAATGCGACAGGAGCGGTCAACGGGGGAGTAGATTGCCCTGGCCTTTCTTTGCAAGGGCCGACTTCCGGTTCAGGGATCGTTCGAACTAACGCTGGTGGGAACATTATTATTAA
>JAGROF010000115.1 GCA_020440405.1 Chlamydiia bacterium | reverse complement strand
CCAAAGCAACGCAATTTGCCGATCACAAATGACTTCATATTTCTAATATTAGGTCATTTGTGATCGACAAATTTCGACAGCTTTCGCGTTGCCCAAAACCAATTTTTGAAATTGTTTGGGTATACACATCATGATTCAAAAAGTGAAAAGCTTATCACTTTTTTTCTGAAATTGGTATGCTTTTGGTCAATAACACATTTTGTAATGAATAAGAGAAGTTATGAATGAAAAGGCAGCTTTCCTAAGACAATTATTGCCTATTGAAGAAACGATTACCGCCTGCAAGAAACCCCGAGACTGGAGTGATGAGGAACATTTCCGACGCCAGTATGTAGATCTGCTCAGGCATTTAGAGGAACTTGCAAGGCAAGATAGTCCTTCTGGATGGGATCAACCTGGACAAAACTATGAGTACATTTTTGCAGAAATCTCTTACTGCTTTTCCGAAATCAGCGAGTTCTTTGTCAATGTAGATGATATTGATGACATGGAGATGCCCTTATTCAGAAATAGAATTTCTGAGAATCAAGCAGGTTTATTAATTCGATTAAACAAGTTGATTGATGATTATAAGTATGAGAACCTTCACGCTATTCAAGAAGAAGTTGGAGCAAAGGTATTTAAGAAAATCAATAAGCATTATCGTGCTCGTAATCGCAAATCCATTTTTCCCTATTTTGGAGTGAACAAAATCGTGTCTTTAGACCCTGAATGGGGTAAAATTCGTTCTCTAGCTCAACTCACTTGGGAGAGCTTTGTATCTGCAGGTCTAAGGTTAGGAACGGAATGACGCGGATTCCTCCCAGCCCCAAGCAGCAGCGTCCCTGGTACCTCAAGCTTCTCTTTTATTTCCAAAAAAAGAAGTATGGGCGCCTTTTAGAGCCTCTTTTGCTCTGGGAGTATACCCCCAGAGTTTTCCTCGGGTTCCTGCATATGCAAAAAGCATTAAATCGGAAAAAATCTCCTCTCAGCCCTGAACTTAGAGCCTTAATATCCATAAAAGTGTCCCAACTCAACCAGTGCCCTTTTTGCATTGACTGGAATGCCGCGCTTTTAATCAAAGAAGGGCGCTCTGAAGAGATCCTTGAAGCGCTGACAACGTTTCGTGAGAGTGCTCTGTTTTCCGAATCAGAAACCGCAGCTTTGGAATATGCTGAGCTTGTGACTCTCTCTTCGGATTCGATTCCTCCCTCTGTTTTTGATCGGTTACGCAAACACTTTGACGATCGCACAATTGTAGAACTCACGGCCTTAATTGGATACCAAAACCTTTCCAGCAAGTTTAATGCTTCTTTAGATGCGCAAGCCTATGGCTTTTGTCATTCTTTTCATCGCAAATGAAAAGTCTTGTGTTTTGTATAACTTCTTTGTTAACGTGTGAGATACGATGGAAGAATCACGAGAAGAAGTCTGGAAAATGTTTGATCAAATCTCCGCTCGGTATGATTTGATCAATCACCTCCTTTCGTTTGGAATTGATAAGTATTGGCGGCGTCAATTGCTCTACCACCTCCCGCAAGGAGACGATATTCGCCTGCTTGATTTGGCAACAGGAACGGGAGATCAGCTGATCACACTTGTGAAGAAGGCGAAGCAAGTCAATACCGCGCTAGGCCTCGACATGTCGTCGGAGATGATCCGGAGGGGACAGCGGAAGATCATTGACAAGCCGTATGCCCATCAGATCACGTTGATGGAAGGCGATGCTACGGAGATTAACTTGGGAGACAATGCGGTTGACTGTGTGACGATGTCTTTTGGGATCCGCAATGTGACGAATGTCAGCAAATGTCTTGAAGAGTGTTTCCGCGTTTTGACCCCTTGTGGACGTGTGATGGTTTTGGAGTTTTCTCTTCCGAAGAATCGCTTGATCCGTGGCATGCATCTTTTTTATTTGCGCCATGTCCTTCCCAATCTTGCAGGGTGGATTTCTCGCAATCGTAAGGCCTATCGCTATCTTAATAATACCGTGGAATCGTTTCCCTATGGAGAAGCTTTTTGCGACCTGGTGAAAAAAGCGGGATTCTATCGGGTAAAAGCTTACCCCTTAACCTTTGGCATTGCAACATTATACGTAGGAGAAAAACTTCCATGCGGAACCGACTTGTAGATCCTCTGATTGACCTCACCCAAGTCCCTTTTCGTCCCCAAACCTTTGTCGTCAATGGAAAAGCGATTCCTTATATGCGCCTTGAAATTCCGTTTCCTGTAGAAGATCTTCTAGGGTGGCTTGAAGCACAAACTCTTTTTCCCAAAGTGTACTTTGAAACGTTGCAAGAGGGCGCTGTAGCGGGAGCAGGATGTGCGGTCCAACTTGAAGAGGTTCCTCACTTTAGTGAGGGAGAAGGCCCTCGTTTTTTTGGAGGGTGCGACTTTATGAAACGGAAGAAAAAGACGTGGGGTGACTTTCCTCATTGCTCGTATTTTCTTCCTTTGGTCGAGGTCGAAAAACGGGAGGGAGGAACCTATTTATGCGTAAACCGGGTCACAGAGCATCTCGACCTGCCGCTAGAACCTGAGACGTCTTCTGTCCACGAAATCGAGCTCCGCTCTCGACTTGATTCTCCTTCCTATCCTGTTTGGGAACGTGAGGTAGAAGAGGTGCTCAAAGGGATAAGGCAAGGCGCATGTGTGAAAGTTGTATTAGCCAGATGTACACAAATGAAATGGGAGGGAAAGGTCTCCCCCTATGCCCTTCTCAAAACCCTTCAAGGAAGTAACCGCTTTGCATTTCAGTTCTCAAAAGAGAAGACATTTATTGGGAATTCTCCAGAAACTCTCTATCGCCGCTTCAATGAACGGATCGAAAGTGCGGCGATTGCAGGCACCCGGCCAAGAGGAAAAACTCCTGAAGAAGATGTCAAGCTGCAAGATGACCTTTTTAATTGTCCTAAAGAGCGGCATGAGTTTCAAGTGGTGAGAGACATGGTTGTTTCAACCCTCTCTCCCCTGTGTCAATCGCTTCAAATCGATCGCTGCAAAGTGATCCAAACTTCAACGGTTCAACATCTCCACCACCATATCGAAGGGATTTTAAAGGAGGGGTATTCCGATCAAGCGTTGATTGAAGCGCTCCATCCCACACCTGCTGTAGGAGGCTACCCAAGAGAAAAATCCCTCGAAGAAATCCAAAAGAAAGAAACCTTCGACCGCGGGTGGTATGCGGCTCCTGTTGGATTTGTCTCTTCTGAAAAGTCGCACCACCTTGTCGCCATTCGCTCTGCCTTGGTCGAACAGGAAGGGATCCGCATTTTTGCAGGAACGGGCTTGGTACATGGCTCAACCCCCGCCCGAGAATGGGATGAATTGGAACACAAAATCTCACAATACATGAAAATTTTATGAAAAAAGACACTGCTCTTCTCAATGATCTGTGGGCTCATTTTTTGATCAAAGAGCTCATTCACCATGGGGTCCGCGCGTTTTGTTTAAGCCCTGGGGCTCGCTCTACTCCTCTTACAGTTGCTGCAGGACGCCACCCTCTAGCGGAAACATTTGTCCATTATGACGAACGGGGAATGGCTTACCATGCCTTAGGATTGTCCAAAGGGAGCCGACAGCCGGTTGCCTTAATTGTGACCTCAGGAACAGCTGTTGGCAATCTTCTTCCTGCAATTATGGAAGCCTATCACGATCATGTTCCTCTCATTGTGCTCACGGCTGATCGCCCTCCTGAACTCCGGGATTGTGGAGCCAATCAAACCACAGATCAAGTGAAGATATTTTCTAATTTTGTCCAGTGGCAAGAGGACCTCCCTTGCCCTGATGACTCGATTTCTACAAGCTATATCGGAACGACTGTGGCCCAGGCGATGAGCCGCGCTCTTAAAGAGCCACGCGGTCCTGTCCACTTGAACTGCATGTTTCGTAAACCTCTTTTAAGCTCAGAGCCAAAGTCCTCTTATCAAAGCCCTCCGATGGCTCAAACCTCCCTTTCCTTAGGAAAAAGGCTTCTCGAAGAAAAGGACATGGAACGGATCGCCGATGAACTTGCGGAATATGAACGGGGCCTCATCCTCGTTAGTGGAACCACTGAAGTCCACGATTTAGAAACTCTTTATGGGCTGTCACGCACTCTTCAATGGCCCATCTTTCCCGATATCTTTTCCTCAGTCCGGGGTGGAGGAAGAGGCTATGGAGTGATTCCTTACTACGACCTCATTCTAAAGGCAATTGGGGCCCATGAAGATTATGCCCCCGATGCAATTTTGCAGCTAGGAGACCGATTTGTCTCTGCAAAACTGACCGACTGGATCGCCTCTAAAAAACCTAAGGTGCATTGCCATGTATCTCCCCATGCAGACCGAAAAGACCACACCCACTGCGTCACACACCGCGCTCAAACCGACATGGCTCACTTCCTGACTCATTTGCCCCGTTTCCTCTCTGGACGCCCTCCTTCTGCATGGCTCAAAGATTGGAAAGAATTAAATCGCCTCACTTCGAAGGGGGTCTCGAGCTACTTTGAAGTGCACCAAGAGTTTTCAGAACCCTTTTTATTCCATGCATTAAAGGATGCGATTCCTCCTTCTGCAGCCCTCTTTTTTTCCAACAGCATGAATGTGAGAAATGGAGAGGCATTTTTTGTTCCAGAGTCCCCTGTCGGACCGATTTATGGAAACCGCGGCCTTTCAGGAATCGATGGGAACATCGCTACGGCCTGTGGACTCGCTAGAGGATGCGGAAAACCTGTGATTGCGTTTTTAGGCGACCTTGCTTTCCTCCATGATCTTAACTCTTTGGCTCAACTCAAAGATCTCCCCGTAAAACTCATTATTGTGAATAACGAGGGAGGAGATATTTTTCATTTTCTTCCAACAGGAAACCAGACTCCTCTTTTTACAACACCTCACTCTCATGTGCTAAAACATGCGGCACCTCTGTTCAATCTTCCTTATGAAAACCCTCAAAACCTTGGGGATATGGCAGCCCTCCTAGGCGATCCCTCTCCACTGCTGATTGAAGTCAAGACCGCGCAAGGGCAAAATACTGCGATCCATGCAGATCTTCTATCTCATCTCCAAGAGATTTCTGCACGGGTTGGGGCATGTTAACCTTTTTGCATGGCTTTTTAGGAGTGGTTGAAGATTGGGAAGAAATCACCCGCAGGCTCTCTTGTCCCTATCGCTGCCTGTCTTTGCCAGGGCACCGTGGGCGCTCACTGGACCTCCAAGCTTTTGAAGAAGAAATCGGCTCAGGTGTCACCCTTGTGGGTTACTCCATGGGAGGACGGCTAGCGATGCATTATGCTTTAAAATACCCCAAGCGTGTCAACAAGCTTATTCTCCTTTCAGCAAACCCCGGAGAAGAAGGAGCCGCGCGCCTCGCAAGTGATGAAAAGTGGGCCTGCCTTTTAGAAAAAGAAGGGATGGAGCGCTTTTTAGATGCATGGTATGCCCAACCGCTATTTAAAGGATTTCAAGTGGATCGCACACAGAGGCGACACGACCCCCTGATGCTTGCACAGGTCATCCGCACATTTAGCCCCGCGCGCCTCCCCAATTTATGGCCTAAGCTCAAAGATTTTGCCTGCCCCCTTGCCTTTTTATTTGGAGAAAATGATATAAAGTACCGCTTGATTGGAAAAAAATTGCAGGAGCAATTTCCCGTGACGTGGATTCCCAACAGCGGACACGCAATTCACATTGAAAACCCAAAACAATGCGCAAAGCATCTTATGGAGGCCTTATGAGTACTACACAAGAAAAGCGACTTACTTGGAGTGTTGCTGGAGAATTCACAGACATTCTGTACCATAAAATGGGGGGAATTGCAAAAATTTCGATCAATCGCCCTCGCATTCATAATGCGTTTCGCCCTCTGACGGTTCAAGAAATGATGCAAGCTCTTGACAATGCGCGGAATGACCCTAAAATTGGAGTGATTATCTTAACGGGTGAAGGAGGACGCGCCTTTTGTTCGGGAGGTGATCAGTCGATCCGTGGAGAAGCAGGATATAGTGACGATGAAGGGATCCACCGCTTAAATGTCCTCGATTTCCAACGACAAATCCGCACATGCCCCAAGCCTGTTGTTGCCATGGTGGCAGGGTATGCCATTGGAGGAGGACACGTTCTCCATGTTGTCTGCGACTTAACAATTGCTGCTGACAATGCCATCTTTGGACAAACAGGCCCTAAAGTGGGCTCTTTTGATGGAGGACTTGGCGCTAGCTACTTGGCGCGCATCGTCGGGCAAAAAAAGGCGCGAGAAATCTGGTATCTTTGCAAACAGTATAATGCTCAAGAAGCCTTAGACATGGGACTTGTCAACACTGTCGTTCCACTTGAAGACTTGGAAACAACAACCATCGAGTGGTGTGAGAAAATGCTCGAACATTCTCCTTTGGCCTTGCGCTGCTTAAAAGCTGGACTCAATGCTGATTGTGATGGAGAAATTGGATTGCAAGAACTCGCGGGAAATGCGACCCTTCTCTACTACATGTCAGAAGAAGCACAAGAAGGACATCGCTCCTTTTTGGAAAAACGGAAGCCAGACTTCTCAAAGTTTCCTAAAAGACCATGAAAATTTGGATCGAGGGAGCACGTCCCAAAACGTTAATTGCTTCGCTTTCTCCTGTTTTAATTGGAAGTGTGATTGCGCATAAAATCGCCCCTTTTCATTGGGGGATCTTTTGCGCTTGCCTTCTCTTTGCCTTAGCCGTGCAAATCGGGACTAACTTTGCTAATGACTACATCGACTTCCTGAAAGGTGCAGACACTTCAGAGCGAAAAGGACCGCGTCGTCTGGTGCAAGCGGGACTGGTCTCTCCTGAAAAGATGCGCAAAGTGACGTTTGCCGTCTTTGGAGTCGCCGCTTTGATGGGCCTTTATTTAATGTCGGTTGGAGGGTGGCCGATTGGGCTTCTTGCCCTTTTAGCAATTCTATTAGGCTACTTATATACGGGAGGTCCCTATCCTTTGGGATACTTAGGGCTCGGAGATTTCTTTGTCCTGGTATTTTTTGGGCCCGTTGCTGTCGCAGGAGTGACGTACTTGCAAACAGGAAGTGTAAGCCCTGTGGCGATTTTAGCAGGGCTTCCTCCAGGACTTTTATCAACGGCCATCTTAGCCATGAATAATCTACGGGACCGCGAACAAGACCGCAAAGTGGGAAAGAAAACCTTGCCTGTCCGGTTTGGGCTCCGATTTGGAAAGTGGGAATTCGCCTGTTGCTTGATGGGTGCCGCATTGATTCCTCTTTTGCAAGAAATTTATCTTCCCACGGTTGCTACCGCTTTATTAGGTGTTCCGTTGATCGGTCAGGTGTTTAAAGCGAAAAAAGCTGAAACGTTTGCTCCTCTTTTTCCCAAAGTGGGGCGGCTACAAACACTCTATACGGTCGTTTTCTGTGTGGGGTGGTTTTTTTGAAGAGATCTCTTTATCGCTATGCGCGTCCTTTTCAAGGGGGAATCCGGGAAGGGATTCTCATTCGGTTAGAGTCGGACAGCGGTAGAGTGGGCTGGGGAGAAGTCGCTCCCCTTCCGGGATATAGCAAGGAGACCCTTGAAGAGGCTTTAGAAGATCTCATTGAAGGAACCGACTCGGGATATCCCTCTGTACAGTGGGGGCGGGCAGCAGCAATTCTTGATTTGCTATCTCCTCTGGAGGTCGAGTCTATTCCTGTGCGCACTCTCCATCAAGACAAGATAAAAGTAGGACATTTAACACTCACTGAAGCGATTGCAAAGTTAGAAACCCAGGAAGCTGTAGGGGTAGATATGAATCAACAGTGGAGCTTAAAGGATGCTCTTTCTTTAGCGCAGCACTTTCCTCACTTAGAATACTTTGAAGAGCCCTTAAAAGCAGGAGAAGATCAGAAGGCCTTTCCTTATCCTGTTGCTTTAGATGAATCGCTTAGGGAAGAAACGCCCCATTATCCTAATGTTCAAGCTCACGTAATTAAGCCCACATTATCGGGATATCCTCTCCCTGAAAAAACAAAAGGGGTCGATTTTATTTTAAGCAGCAGTTATGAGAGTGAAATAGGGATCTACCAAATCGCGAAGCTCGCGTTTCGGTTAAACCTCCCACTAAAACCCATGGGGCTGGGAACCTGTCATTTGTTTGAAGATTCCCTGTTTGAAGAAACGCCCCAGCTAAAACATGGTAAGCTCTATTTTCCGAAAAAATGGAGCTTAAAAACGGAAAAAGTTCAGGTAATTCTTGATGAATGTGTTTGAGTGTCCCTTCTCTCTTCATGCGAGAAAAGCGCCCCATGAATGGGCCCTAATTTCTCCGGAGAAAAAGTGGAGCTATCTCGAATGCGAAGCCTTGATTGAAGGATGCGCTTCAATGTTAAAAAAGGAAGGGGTGAAAGCGGGCGATCCCATTGCGCTGCTTCCCACTACATCCTTTCCCACTCCCCTGATCTTTTTTGCCCTTTTTCGCCTTGGCGCGATTGCCTGTCCTATCAACACCTACCATCCGCTAGACGCACTGCCCCAGCAACTGGATGAATTCCAAGCCCCTTTTCTCCTTGTTCCCGACGACCACTCCCTCCCTAAGCTCAAGCAAATTGTCATCCCCTTCTCACGCCTTCTTGTGAAAGGAAAAAAACGAGACCAAGTCTTTTTAAATAAAGACGCTCTTGCAACTTACCTTTTCACTTCAGGAACCTCAGCCAAACCGAAAATTGCCTGCCATTCTTTAGGAAACCACTACTATAGTGCCTTGGGATCAAACGCCTATCTCCCCATTAAACAAGGGGACCGTTACCATTTATCTCTTCCCTTGTATCACATTGCCGGAATTGCGATTCTTTTTCGCACGTTTTTAGCAGGAGGGGCTGTCGCTCTTTCCGATATGGAAGTCACCCACACTTCGATGATTCCAACGCAACTCTATCGCCTTTTAAGAGAAGAAGCGATTTCTAATAAGCCCCACATTCTTCTCGGTGGTGCCACGATTTCTCCCTCCCTTTACCATGAAGCTGTAGCCAGAGGACTCAAGGTTCACCCCACCTACGGGATGACAGAAATGAGTTCTCAAATCACAACGCATTTTTCAGAAGGCCCCTTTTCTCTAGGGCATCCTCTGCCCTATCGAGAAATCAAAATCTCCCCCATTGGAGAAATTTGGGTCCGAGGGAAAACGCTATTTCAAGGCTATCTACAGGAGGATGGATCGCTTTCACTCCCTCTCAATGAAGAAGGCTACTTTTTAACCTCAGATCTTGGAACCTACTCTCCCAATTCTGGCCTTCAAATCCGTGGACGCAAAGACCGCTTATTCATCAGTGGAGGGGAAAATATTCAACCTGAAGAAATTGAGAAGCTCCTAAAAAGCATTGACGGGATTTCTTATGCAGAAGTGGTCCCCACTCCGGATGAAGAATTTGGATTCCGTCCTACGGCTTATATTGAAAGCGACGGGGCAATTGAAGAGGAAAAACTCCGGAGCTATCTCAGCTCTTTTCTTCCCAAGTTCAAAATCCCGATTAGTTTCTTTGATGCTGCCTCCAAGACTCGAGGGTATAAGCACTAGCCGTTCCAGCTCCCACTAAAAACAATCCCCGAGCGATCATGTTTTTCTTTGAAATCCCTTCTGCTGCAAGTCCAGTGACAACCCGTGCAGTCCACAGAGACCCAAAAGAAAAAATCGTAAACCCTACAACATTGGCCCACCACTGCTTATTCGGCTCTGATTGAATCATCCATTTTTTGGGATGATCGTTTTCCCACATGGCAAGCGCTATTGTCGAAGTTGTTCCATTAAAAATCATATGAGATGCCAAGCTTGAAGACGGAATAAGTACCTTTGCAACCCCTGTAGTAAGCGTAGCAATGATAAAACAATAGCAAAACCTTTCCAGTGACTGCTGAGGATTAGAGTATCCCGCTTTTTTAACGATTTCCATAAGTGACCTACTTCGTTATTAATGATTTAAACTCTTTAGGAATGGGAATTCCTTCTTTTTTCTTTGGACAATAGACGACATGAACAATCGAAGCCTTCCCAAAGCAGGCTTCCCCTTTGTAGATTTCAGAAGTGTGTGTAAATGAGGTGGTTCCAATCTTTGAAAATTGCATCCGAACCTCCACTCGATCTCCGACTGTCAGAGGTGCAAAAAAATCTCCCTCTGTGTGCACAATGGGAAGTAAAATTTCATTTTTACGCACCATCTCTCCAATAGAAAACCCCTGAGCAAGTAAAAATTCTTCAAAAGCTTCAAGAGCTATTTGAAGCTGATTGGCAAAGTAGAGAACTCCTGTTGCATCAGTATCTTGAACATGGATCAGACGGTGGTAAATAAACATGGTTAAATTTTACGTTAAGAATGACTTTTTTTAAACCCTTTATGTTAAGGTTATCAATTAAAAATCGAATCTTCTCAAGGTCGTGGAAATCTATTTTTAAGAGAAGCCACCCATTGTCGAAAATACCCCCCTCTCCTATAATCACCCTTTCATCATCCTTGCAAAAATAAGTTGATGTGAAAACAGAATAGGTTCATGGCAAAGACAACCCAGATAAAAAATTCTTCAGACTTCGAGCTTCCTCAAAGGGAAACAAAAGAGCTAGGAGCTCCTATAGAGGACCTTAAAAAGAGAGATTACTCAGCGTTAACCTCTGCCCTTTTTCAAAAGGGAGAATTCCGCCTCCTTCAGGGAGATAAAGGAGGACTGGCCTATTTTGACATGGCTGCAAAGCTTGACCCTTCCAATTATGAGCTTTTCTTGAATCAAGGCCTTTCCCTCTTTGAATATGGAAGCAACGAAGGGAATGAGGAAGGATTGACCCTTGCCAGTAAAAAATTCAAACGTGCCACCATTCTCAATCCCTTTTGCTTTGAAGCCTGGCACCTTTGGGGAAATACCCTCTATTTCTAAAAAAAAAAAAAAAAA
>JAGROF010000114.1 GCA_020440405.1 Chlamydiia bacterium | reverse complement strand
AATTCTTCTAATACCACGAGCGGCATAACGACCTCATTGCCCTCAAACTTCTGAATCGCTTCCGGATCATGGAGCAGCACTGTTGTATCCAGGACAAAAGTCTTGCTTGCCATAAGCCTTCTCCTATTCAATTAATTACTACTCAGTTTTTTGCGGTATTTTTTGAGACCTCCTTCAGATAAAATATTCTTCCTTCTTTATAATCGATTTTTTATTCCTGCCAAGCAAATCCTGAATTTATATTACAACCCACAGAAATTATGTAACTTATGTTTTATCCAGCAGTCGCAGCAAATGAGTGCTAGATTTTGGTTGACGGAGAATCAGGAAATCTATATAATAAGGGTAGAAAAACAGTAATGAGTTGAAAGAGAGGGTGATATGAAAAAAATCAATCACAAAATCTTAAGCATTCCTCCTTATATCTCTACTTCATGGAAGAACATCAGCACCCTTCACATGAAAGAGGTCGAAGGAAAGCAAGTCCTTGTCATTGTCTTACACAATGGGACACTGATCGAAATCCCCGGACTTGAAACCTCTTTGATTGAACACATTTTTGATGCCCACTCTCAATACGTCGATCAAGAGACCAAAGAACCTCAAGCCGAGTCTCTCAAAACCTTTGAACCCAATAAAGAAGGCGATGTCTCTTTCTCTTTTGGACTCCCCTTCCAAATGAGTGGCAGCGAAAGCGTTGAAAATATCAGCTCCTTTCTTCAACACAACCCGGAACAAGCCAATGCTCCTGAAATGCCTTTAGAGGTCATTCAAAAAATCACTTCGATTACAAAAGCTCTTGGAATGGACATGGAACAAATGAGCATTCCTAAAGCAGAGCCCCATTGTAATTGCCCTTATTGTCAAATTGCCCGGGCAATCCAAGGAGAAGCTAAAGAAGAGGCGCCGACTGAAGAAGAAGTCTCAGACGATGACCTACGTTTTCGTGACTGGGACATCAAGCAAGAAGGCGACAAACTTTACGTGGTTTCAAATCCTCTTGATGCCAATGAACATTACCAAGTCTTTTTAGGCAATCCTGTCGGGTGCACATGCGGAGAAAAAAACTGTGAGCACGTTCGCACCGTTCTGAACAGCTAGGTTTGACTTATTATAAAACAACTATTAAAATGTTTATACCATTTATCAAAAATAAGTTGGTGAATGGTATTAGTTGTTGAAAATTCACTTGGGGAAATCCATGAAATCTCGCCTATGCTTTTTAGTGCTTCTTCTTTTTTCCTTTTTTGCTTATGGAAATGAAGTCCGAATTTTAAGCTTTGATGGAGGAGGGGTCAGAGGGGTCATTTCTCTAGATCTCTTGAAGAAAATAGAACATGAAACAGGACTGCAACCTCTGAGTGATTTTGAAGTGTATGCTGGAACATCTACAGGATCCATCATTGCTGTTCTGCTTGCTTTGGGAAAACGCACTGATTTTATTCTCCAATCTTATGAAGAATTGAGCTCAAAAGTTTTTTCAGATGAAAATACCCTCCACTTGTTTAAGCCAAAGTATGACCACAAGAAACTGAAACACCAGCTTAAGAAATTGATTCGATCCTGTGGCCACGACGAAAACATCCTTGTTAAAGATCTCCCTAAAAAAGTGGTGATTCCGACCGTTAAACTTAACGACCCTGAAACAAAAAATTGGCATTTAGAGGTCATTGAAAATATCTCAGAAAATGGAGGAAACATCCGAGTTGTCGATGCGATTTTAGAGTCGACTGCAGCTCCCACCTATTTTTCATCTGAGCACGACCACGTTGATGGAGGCATGGGAATGAAGGATCCTTCTCTTGCTGCTTTATTAAGCATTTTTGACCCTCTTAAACACGACCTCAAAGATTTCATTATTCTCGCTTTGGGAACAGGCTACTCCGAAAGATCTATCAAAACTAATGAAGACTGGGGGATTGCTCAATGGATGGGAACAGGATCAAAAGCAAGTGGAGACTCTCCGCTTTTGAGTCTTGTATTGGATGTAGAAAGTCAGATCCCTAGCAACGTCTTGACGAAGCTACTAGGGGATCGATTCCTAAAGATCGATTTTCCTCTGCGCGATGCCATCTCTCTCGATGATTACAAAAACATCAAAATCCTCATGAGAGACACGGACGAGTTTGTCTCAAAAAACCCGAAAAACTGGAATGCTGTCATTACATGGGTTTCATCACACTTCAATGCCCCTATCTAGACTGGATAATTTCCTCTAGCTATTTAAATGCTCGTTCTCTAGAATGACAAAATAAGAAACGTTTTATTCTAAGGAGTACGAATATGTCTAAAGCTTATGCTTTGTTAGCGTTGCTCGTGTTAGGAGCTTCTTCGGCTCCTGCTTTTGCAGACGCAGCCCCACCTCTTGACAAATCGATGATTGCATCGGTTGATGCCGCTCCCTCTCCATCCAATGCAAAATTTAAACCTTTTACTGGAAGAATCATTGGAAACAATGTTCGGATGCGAACCTCAGCGGATCTCGATAGCCATATTATTACCGAGCTAGGCAAGGATGAGTATGTAGTTGTCAAGGGCGAAAACGGCGATTTCTATGCTGTCGAAGCTCCCGCAGATCTAAAAGCCTATATCTTCCGCGGGTTTATCATTGATAAAGTGGTAGAGGGGGATCGTGTCAATGTCCGCCTTGCCCCAGATCGAGATGCCCCTATTATTGGACATTACAGCACAGGCCAACTGATCGATGGGCATATTTGTGACGACAATAATAAGTGGATGGAGATTAATGCCCCAGAGGATACGCAATTCTACATTGCAAAAGAGTATGTCGAGTATGCGGGAAAACCAGAACTCAAAGCAGTTCAAGATAAGAGAAAGGCAACCGTCACTCAGCTTCTTGAGTCGACAAACCTCTTGAGTCAAGCAGAAATGCGTAAAGCTTTTCATGAAATTGATGTGGAACGTCTCACGCATAACTACCAAACGATCATTCACGACTATAGTGATTTCCCAGCTGCCGTTGCGCAAGCTAAAAAAGATCTCCACTCTTTGCAAGAGGAATACCTCCATCGAAAAATTTCATTTTTAGAAGCAAAAGCTTCAAATGCAGGAGGAAAACAGGAAGCTCCCCTTGGCCTGTATGAAGTCTCTTCAAAAGAAGAAAATCTCCTTTCTCCTACCGACCGGATGAAAATCTGGGAGCCCATGGAGGAAGCGATTTATCTTAGCTGGTCTTCGATGCACCACGCAAAAACCATGGATGATTTTTACGCCGATCAAAAGATGAAAAGTAAAACGGTTTCTGGAATCTTAGAAGCCTATCGCGAACCCGTTAAAAACAAACCCGGAAACTTCATCGTCAAAGATCGTGATACCCCGGTGGCCTATGTGTATAGTACTCATGTGAATCTTGAGGACTATGTTGGAAAGCGGGTCAATTTGATTGTTTCTTCAAGACCCAACAACAACTTCGCATTTCCTGCGTACTACGTTCTTGAAGTCGAATAATAATTCCTCCTTTTCGGCCCATTCTCCTATCTCCTTAGAGATAAGAAAATGGGCCGTTTCAATTTTAGGTGCTGACACCTTAGAGGGAAAACTTTACGCACCCGATATCCTAACAGACCGTGATGTAGGCCCTCCTATGGAGTGGAATGCGCCCACGCGTCCCACAGAGCTCCGGTTTCAAACTGCAAAACGGGAGGGAAAGCTCCCCCCTTTTCATGCCCATCATAACCCAGATAGTCGCGCCGCTTGCCTCCACCGCTTTGCAGGACACGAGCTCTTAGCCGTTGAAATCATGGCTTATGCCCTCCTAAAATTCCCCGATGCTCCTCCACACTTTCGAAAGGGACTCGCCCACACCTTAAAAGAAGAGCAGGAACATGTCCGCCTTTACTGTGCCCAGCTCAAGCGCCTAGGAGTGACCTTTGGAGACCTTCCCCTCTACCGCCACTTTTGGTGCCACACTCCCTATCTGAACTCCCCTATTGAGTATGTCTCTGTGATGAGTTTGACCTTTGAAATGGCCAATCTTGATTTTGCACCGATGTATGGCCACTCGTTCGAGAAGCATGGAGACCCCGATGCTGCCGCGCTCATGGCACGTATCCTAAAGGATGAGATTGCCCACGTCTCCTTTGGATGGCGATGGCTTCAAAAATTTAAAGCCCCCCAACTCAGCGATTGGGACGCTTGGAAAAAAGCGCAAAGTCCTCTTCTTACCCCCAAGCGGGCACGGGGATTTGTCCTCCACGAAGAGCACCGAAAACGTGCTGGTGTCTCCGACTCCTGGATCAAAAACTTGAAATCTCTCTAACATTCCGTTAAACTCTTCTCTATGATTCAATTATTTGCTGTCATTTTTTACTTTTTGCTCGCTTTGAGTGTTGGGCTACTATCTTACAAGCGGCAGACAGGGGCTGAAAGCTTTTTGATTGGGAACCGCTCCTTGGGGACCTGGCTCACGGCCCTTGCAGCGCACGCAAGCGACATGAGCAATTGGCTCTTCATGGGGTATCCTGCGATTATCTTTGTGGGAGGACTGTTTAATGCTTGGGTAGCGATTGGGTTGTCTTTTTGCATGCTTCTCAACTGGCAGTGGATAGCCCCCAAGCTCCGCACACTCACGGAAAAGATGGGGAACATCACCTTATCTTCCTTTTTTGAATCGCGGCTAGGGGATGGGAAGATCCGCCTCTTTTCAGCAGCGATCTGCTTCTTATTCTACACGATTTATATCGCTGCGGGACTCGTAGGACTGGGAGCCCTAGCAGAAAGTCTCTTTGGTATTCACTACCTTCTGGGAATTGTGATTGGGATTGCTATTGTCATTGCCTATGTTTTGATTGGAGGGTTTACGACGCTAGCCTGGCTCGACCTTTTCCAAGGTCTCTTTCTTTTAGGGGTCATTCTTGCTGTGCCGACCCTTATTCTGCAAAAAGTAGGAGGCTTACCTACCTTAAGCCAAACCCTCTCAGAAGTGCCCGCACTCCTTCCTTCCTTGAAAGGGATGACGATTTTCCAGATTCTTTCCATGTCTTTGGGTTGGGGGCTGGGCTACTTTGGGCAGCCTCATATTCTCACAAAGTTTATGGGAATCCGCGATGTCTCTAAGATCAAACAGTCCAAGTGGGTCGGGATGTCTTGGATGATCCTTTCACTCAGCGCTGCGACCTTTGTCGGACTTGTGGCGATTCCCTTTTTCTCAGGCAACATTGAAAACCCTGAAATGATCTTTATTGAAATGGTGAAAGGAACATTTTCACCTTTTGTCATTGGGTTTGTCCTATGCGCCATTATTGCTGCAATTATTAATGTGATGAGTTCTCAACTTCTTGTGATCTCCTCGATCTTATCGGAAGATTTTTACAAAAAGCTCTTCCACAAGCAGGCGAGCGAAAAAAAGCTCCTTTTTGTCTCTCGCTTAGGAATTGTGGCTGTAGCATTTCTCGCATTTATTGTTGCAGCTATCCGTCCTGGATCGATTTTCGAACTGGTTCTTTATGCGTGGTCGGGACTGGGTGCCGCCTTCGGCCCTCTCTTGATTTATATGCTTTATGCCAAACGGGTGACAAAGATGGGCGCGTGGGCGGGGATGCTTACGGGAGGGCTCGTCTCTGCTGTTTGGCCGTTTCTCTCAATTCCTATAGATGTGGCTCCCCTCCTTCCCGGATTTGTGGCCAATTTTCTTGTAAATGGAATGATTTCTTATAGTGTTTCGTCAGAAAGATCGGTGCAAGAGTGGGCTTGAGGCCCATCCCACATCATCGCTCCACATGTTTTGCAAGCGACAGGACGGTCATGGAGATAGGTATGATCTGACACCCGAATATGATTCAGCTTGGGATAATAATGAACGATCCCTAAAACAATCACTAAAAAGGTAAAGAGAGGAAAAATTGCACGTCTCATAGCTCAAACCTAATCAGTTTCGAGCACTTTGTCAAGGGATTTTTTCATCTCGGTGGCTTGGATTTCACGAGGAATCCGATCGATCCCTTCTAATGTCTCGAGTTCAATCGCGCGGGAGGCGGCTCCCATCTCCTTAAACTTCCGAGCAGAAACTAAAACACGCGTCTCTAAAGACCCCACCGCCTTATTATAGGCGTCGACAGAACTTGCCAAGGTGCGCCCCACCCGCGCCCAATGGTCACTCATATCTGTAATGCGCTTATAGAGTTCGTGTCCGAGCCTGCTCACTTCCTCTGCATGGAGAGACAGTTTTTCTTGTTTCCACCCATAAGCAATGGCTCGGAGGAGACCGATGAGTGTTGTCGGCGTGGCAATGATTACCCCTTGCTCGACTCCAACTTCAATAAGGGAGGGATCGAATTCTAAGGCTGAGCTAAAAAAGTTATCAGAGGGAATAAAGAGAACGACAAACTCAGGGGTGGGCTGAAAGCTTTGCCAATAGGCCTTTTTCCCAAGAGCCATTACATGTTGTCGCACCTGCCGCGCATGTCGCTTAAGTTGCCCTTCTTTGATGTCTTGATCGTCAGTTTCAATCGCCTCTAAGTAAGCTTCACACGGGGTTTTTGCATCGACAATCACTTGTTTTTCCCCAGGAAGACGGACGATTAAATCGGGACGCATCTGCCCCGAATCAGCGGTTT
>JAGROF010000113.1 GCA_020440405.1 Chlamydiia bacterium | reverse complement strand
CCCCGCAGGGTTTAAAATTGTGGGAGAAGGAAGAGAAGCGCGCGCGGTTTTAACCGATTTTTGGGCGATGATTTTTAATCCCTCTTTTTTAGACCGTCTCACCCATGTGTTGATTGGGTGTTGGTTGACGGGGGCTTTTATGGTCATTAGCGTTTCTGCTTACTACCTGCTCAGAAAGCGTCATGTGGAGTTTGCCATTCGCAGTATGAGGTGGGGACTGATTATTGGGGGAGTCATGGTGATTCTGCAGCTTGTTTCAGCAGATAGCTCTGCCCGCCTTGTTGCAAAATACCAGCCGACAAAACTGGCTGCTATGGAAGGAGTCTTTGAGACAACTCCTGGGACGGCGATGAATCTAGTCGGGTGGGTCGATCAAGAAAAGCGGCAAGTCAAGGCGATTCAGGTGCCGGCACTCTTAAGCTTTTTAGTCTATCGCAATGTAGAAACCCCTGTAGTGGGACTTGACCAATACTCTGAGACCGACTGGCCGAAGGTGAATGCAGTATTCCAGACTTATCATCTCATGATCTATATGTGGTGCGGCATGTGTTTGGCAGTCATTTTGGGGCTCATTGTATGGAAGCGAAAAACCTTTGAACGGGCTAAATGGAGCCTCCGCTTCATGATTTTTTCTGTGTGTTTCCCCTTTATTGCAAATGAAGCAGGATGGTTTACTGCAGAGATGGGGCGTCAACCTTGGGTGGTTTGGAATATCATGCGGACGACGCAAGGAGCCTCGCCCTCTGTTGATCGAGGGATGGTGATCGGTTCTTTGATTATGTTTAGCGTGATCTATATTTTCCTTTTTGCCCTTTTTATTTTCCTTTTGAACCGAAAGATCCAAGATGGTCCGAACGAGACTGAAACGGGAGATGCCCTCTATCGCAACCCCTATGGAGCTACGTAATGCTACTCGAAACGTTTCAGATCATTTGGTATGCTGTCATTGGGATCAGTGTAGTGATGTATACTGTTCTTGACGGATTTGACCTTGGAGTCGGCTGCTTGCACCTCTTTACACGCAACGATGAGGAGCGGCGCCTTATGCTCAATGCTATTGGTCCTGTATGGGATGGGAATGAAGTGTGGCTCATCATTGTCTTTGGGGCGATGTTTGTCGGATTCCCTCCTGTGTATGCAACGATTTGTTCTGCCTTTTACTTTTTGATTATGATTCTAATTATGGGACTCATCATTCGCGCTGTGGCCATTGAATTTCGCTCCAAGCAGGCTTCAAAGAAGTGGCGGCATTTTTGGGATTGCATGTTTAGCTTGGGATCCTATGTCATTGCCTTTATCATTGGGGTTCTTATGGGAAATATCATTGTGGGAGTGCCGATTGATCAACATGAAGTTTTTCATGGAACATTTGCAGGATACTTTACGCCGTATACCGTGCTTGTAGGCGTATTAGGGGTGACGGTATTTATGATGCATGGGGCGATTTATATGCTCATGAAAACTGAAGGGACGATGCACCAAAGGGTCCGCCGGTGGATAAACCCCACGATTATCATCTTTTTAATCTGCTATGTCGCTACAACGGTTACGACAGTGATTTATAAACCCCACATGATCGATATCATGAAAGAAACGCCTCTTCTTTTCCTTGTGGGAGTCCTTGCCATGATTGTCATTGCATGCGTTCCCTTTTTTGCTTGTCGTGGGAAGGATGGAACGGCGTTTCTCTTCTCTTCAGGAAGTATCGCACTTCTTTTTGTCCTATTTGGGATGGGCACCTATCCCGCGATGGTCCGCTCAAGCCTCGACCCTGCCTATGACCTGACTCTCTTTAATAGTTCAGCCACCGTTGCGACCTTTAAAGTGATCCTCACCGTTGCAGGCATCGGGGTTCCTCTTGTCCTTGCTTATGGTTTCTGGATCTACCGCATCTTTCGCGGCAAAGTCTCTCTAGACGAAGCCAGCTACTAGAACGTCTCCCTAAATTAAAAAATACCACAGAGAACAGAGAGTACACAGAGAAAGAAATATACCCAAACAACTTCAAAAGTTGGTTGGGTATAGACCTGGCTGAATGAGTAGCATTACACCTTCTCTGAGGATATTTATTCACATAAAAAAGCCCCCAATCATCGATTGGAGGCTTTTTCTTGAGGGGATCGATGCGTTCTTAGAAATCTAAGCGCACTTCTCCGGTGATTCCATAGAACATGAGATCTTCTGAAGCTTTCTCAAATGCCAAACGTGTTTGAATTTGGTTTTGTCCTACGTTAAATGTAAATTCATCACCTTTAGTAATTTGATTGACTCTCCAGTAGTACTGGACTTCATAACCGAGTTTGAATCCCAGATGTTGTTTTTCATCATTGAGATACGTGTCATACCCTAATCCCAAGAACATTTGGACAGAAGGGATAAAGCGGTGGAATTTATGTTTCATTTTAAGTACTTGCCCATCTGGTATGAAGGGAAGAGCACTTGGAGGAACAAATTCTCGTGCTTCGGTTTTGAAATAGCCGTATTGAACCGATCCAGCAAGGTCTCCAAAGATATGGAATCCATATCCTAGGAACCATTTACTGTCGATTCCAACGCGAGGCCCAAGTCCCCAGAAGCGGCAGTCATCTTTTGTTTTGAAATCCAGCCCATCGGTGTTCACAGGGCGTGTTCCCCCGTTAATCGATGAAGCTGTGATCTGAACGTCTTGGTCGATATCGATCCAAGTCGTTTTCAAATCAAAGTGAGGGCGGAACGCGAGATACTGGCTATAGAAATAGCTGCGAGCAAGCTCTAGATCGACGTTATCGTAGTCAATCTCCACATGAGACTTAACTTTGTTTGCAAAAAGCAGCGCAAAGTTTGTAAGTGAAACAAGAGCAGAAGGTTCTGCTTTTGAAGAACTTGAAGTGTCATCACTATTAAAATAGGTATACCGTGCATAAATGTCCCAAGCGTCATGGGGCGTTTTGTATCCTAGTCCTACTTTGACACCAACATCCCAGCCAAAATCGTTTTCCTTCATATCCCCATTAATCTGGGGAAGAAGAACGTTTCCGCTGAAATTGGGTTGGAGAGAGTAAGCATACTCTGTTCCACCCATTTTGGTGTGCCAATAGGTAATATCTAAAGTGAGAAACCAGTTGTTTCCCTTCACCTCAGGGCGGCTTGTGACAAAGCTAGCGCCTAAAGTGTCCTGCGGATTACGCGCAGAAACTTCTTGCATGTCCTTTTCCAAAGTGTCCAGTCGATCATCAATTCCCGCGAAGGCTGATGATGCCAAAACAAATGAAAAAGCGGCACTTGAGGCAAGTTTTATAAAGTGGCTCTTCATGTTTTGAGACTCCCAAAATAGTTAACTAATAGTCCTTTTTCATTTCTATAAGGGAGGTTGATACTTTTTGCAACTAATTATTTACTTTTATACCAATCGTATTTCAAAACTTGGCTTTTTTCACTGTCTGCATCCCCATAAAAAACCACGGAGAACACAGAGAGCACAGAGAAATAAGAGCATCTCTGTGTTCTCGGTGGTTTAAAAAACATTTAGGCGTCGGAGGCTTTATACGATTTATCTGAGTTTTCCAGACCAGCCAAGCTTATGGCGGAGTGTGGAGAAGTAGTCAATTCCTTTTAGATTGACAAGCTTGAACGTTTTGGGGCTTTTTCGTAGATGAACTTGATCTCCAGCTTTCATTTCAAAGTGGTGCAAGCCATCTGTGACAAACTCGATGGCTTCTTTGTGTCCTTTGTATTCGATCCGGATGTTTTGGCTGGGAGTGAGTACAATGGGGCGGTTAGAAATCGTGTGGGGACAAATCGGTGTAATGACAATCGCTTCAATGTCTGGGCTGACAATAGGCCCTCCTGCAGCTAAAGAATAAGCGGTTGAACCATTAGGGGTTGCAATGATCACGCCATCGGCTTCAAAGGTGTTTAAAAAGAGGTTGTCCACATGAATTGTGATTTCTACCAGACTAGGGTTGCGTGCGCGGTGCAAGACACAATCATTGATCGCAAAAAAGGTGTGGTGATCGCTTGATTCCCCTTCAAGCATGAGGCGCTCTTGGATGGAAAAACGACTTGAGACAAGGTTTTCCAGCCCAGGAATGATGTCCGCAATTTTAACATCTGCCATGAATCCCAAATGACCCAGGTTGATTCCAAGAATTGCCGCATCTAAGTGAGAATACTGATGAGCCACTCGGAGAATCGATCCGTCTCCTCCCATGGTAATCAAGATATCGATAGTTTGAGGATCTACTGAGGCAAGGGGAGTGGCTCCTAATGCAGAGGCTTTATCGTCTTCTACGACCACTTTGACCTTGCGACTGTTTAAGAAGTTCAAGACATCTTGAGCAAGTTTCTTCGATTCTTCTTCGTGAACTTTGGGAAAGAGGGCAACTTTCATACCATACTCATAAGGGATAAAGCAGCTTGCGCCACATTTTCAGGAGTGATCCCATACTTCTCAAGGAGATCTTGGTGGCTTCCATGCTCAATCAGGCTATCAGGAATTCCAAAATTTTTCACAGGAATGTGTCCAAGCCCTTGATGCATCATGAAATTGTTTATAATCGAACCGAGTCCCCCTTGCAATGAGTGTTCTTCGATTGTGATGACCATTTGAGCTTTTTTAATGCGTGGGAGCAAAAGAGACTCATCAAGAGGTTTGACGAAAATGGGATCGATGACGCAGGCATGGATGCCTTCTGCTTGAAGAAGACTTTGCGCCTTGAGGGCAATGGTATCCATGTGCCCGAGAGAAAGGATGACAACCTCTTCTCCTTCGACTAAGACTTCTCCTTTGCCGAGCTCGCGTTTTTCAATGGGCTGATCGGTTTCTTCTGTTGAAAGGTTGGGATAACGGATAGCAATGGTTTTTTGGTAATCAAAAGCACTTTCAAGGAGCTCTTTTAACACATGGCCATTCCTCGGTTGGGCAATGACCATTCCTGGCATTGCATTTAGGTAGGAGATATCATAGAGTCCTTGAGCTGTGACTCCATCTCCTGTAGCGAGCCCTCCACGATCAACGGCAATCACAATGGGAGACTGTTGAATACAGACATCGTGGTAGACATTATCAAAAGCGCGCTGCAGGAAGGAAGAGTAAACGCAGGCCACAACCTTGAGTTTTCCTCCATGCCCCAAGCCTCCCGCATAAGCAATGGAATGTCCCTCTGCAATCCCAACGTCGATACATCGATCAGGGTATTTTTTCATCAATTGGTCCAAGCAGGATCCTACAGGCATGGCGGGGGTAATGGCAACAATATGGGGATCCTCATCGGCCATCTTCAATAGATGTTTGCCAAAGACTTTGGGAAAGGTGGGGCGTTGACTTTTGGGAGGATGAAATTCTCCCGTGACTCGATTAAAAGGTTTTGCTCCATGGTATGGGGTGGGATTATTGATGGCATTTTTCATGCCTTGCCCCTTAACGGTGAGGATATGAACAATGGTCGGATGATCAACATCTTTTAACGCTTCAAAGGTTTCGACAAGCTTTTTGATGTCATGTCCGTCGATCGGTCCCACATAAGCAAGGCCAAACTGTTCAAAAAAAGGAGCGGTGCTGATCAGATTTTTCATCGACTCCTTCATGCGATTTCCCTGCTTGGCAAGGACTTCACCATATCCAGGAATTTTCGTGACGATATGGGTGAGTTCCTCGTAGATGTTATTCGCTGTGGGGCTATTGAAAAAGCGGCTTAAGATGTTGGTAATCGCTCCCACATTTTTGGAGATTGACATCGCATTATCATTGAGGACAACGAGAAATTTTTTAAGCTTTCTCGGTATATTATTCATCGCTTCTAGAGTTAAGCCACAGGTAAACGCGGCGTCTCCCAGGATCGGGATGATCATTTCCTCTTTAGCGCGCAAATCACGGTTTTTGGCAACCCCTAAGGAAAGAGAAAGCGCATTTCCTGCATGCCCTGAGTAAAAATGGTCGTGGGGAGATTCAGGGGGATGCGAAAATCCAGAAAGGCCATTGGTTTGTCTTAGAGTAGGAAATCGGGGATTCCTCCCTGTGAGAAGTTTGTGTACGTAGGTTTGGTGTCCCACATCAAAGATAAACTTATCTTGAGGGGAATCAAAGACGCGATGGAGGGCAAGGGTGAGTTCGACAATTCCTAGGTTTGAGGAGAGATGTCCTCCTGTGACAGACAAGACATCCATAATCCGGATGCGGATTTCATCGGCAAGCGCTTTCAGTTCACTTGGCGTGAGTTTTTTTACCTCTTGAGGATGGGAAAGAGCATCAAGAATAGGTGTCATGGGCTGTATCGAGGACCTTTTCAGACTCTGGGGTAAAGGGAGCGACCTGTGGGGCCTCATCCCGTGATTTAATCAGCATTTCGATTTTTTGCTCGGCTTGGTTAAGCTTAGAAGAGCAGAGAGTGATAAGTTTGTTGGCTTCCTCATAAAGTTTTAGGGAGGTTTCAAGAGGGGTTTCTCCGCTATTCAGCTCGCTCAGGATCCCTTCGAGTCGCGCATAAGCTTCTTCAAAGGAGAAATTTTCATTTTGCTTTGGTTCCATTGACCTCCTCTATGCGGGTGTGGACTGTTCCATCATGAAAGCGGAGACGCATTCTCGATCCGGGAATAGCTCCACGTGACGACATCATAACGGAATTTCCTTTTTCCGCAAAGGGGATACAATAACCTTTTTTTAGGATTGTTTCAGGGTTGACGCTATGAAGATGGGTAGAGAGTTGTTTTAAGTGTTCATCTTTTCGTTTGAGCAGATGGCACATCGCCACATGAATCCCTTCAGCATATCTTTGGAGCTTTTCTTTTAAGGTTTTGAGTTCTCCTTCAGGCCGTTTTCCTTGAAGTTCCCGTTTAAGAGAGGTAAGGAGGAGAGCTTGGTGGCTGAGTTGATGGCGCATCGACCTGTCTGTCTGCATTTGAAAATCATCAACGCGCTGGTAATGTTCCGATAAGATTGCAAAGGGGGACGCTAGAAGGGGATGACGTGCTGCCCCTTCAATCAAAGCACTTTTATGGCGAATTGTTTGCTTAAGGAGCTGATCAAAGCGCTGCTGCGCATCTATCAGGAAGGCATTTTGAGTCGTTAGCTCTTTGACAGAGATTTCCGCGGCGGCAGAAGGAGTGGGTGCACGCACATCTGCCACGCAGTCGGCAAGGGTCACATCGGTTTCATGTCCCACAGCTGAAATAATGGGAATTTTCGAATGAAAAATTGCCTCGGCTACACATTCTTCATTGAAAGGCCAAAGATCTTCAAGGCTTCCTCCGCCACGCCCGACAATCATGACATCACAAAGGCAGTGGGTATTGAATGTTTGAATCGCGGCTGCAATCTCAGCAGCAGCAGTTTCTCCCTGGACACGGACAGGATTTAGAAGGAGATGAAAATGAGGATACCGGCGTTTGAGGACATGAATAATATCTTGAATCACTGATCCTGTTGGGCTTGTAACAACGCCAATGGTTTTGGGGAAAAGGGGAAGGGGTTTTTTATGCTCTGGATCTAGCCACCCTCTTTGTTTTAAAGATTCCTTGAGTTGGTGGAGTTTGACAAGAAGTTCTCCGACCCCCGCATGCTCAAGTTCTCGAACAATAATTTGATAAGTTCCCCTTGGGGGATAGAGGCTAAGCTCTCCCCGGACAATAATCTGATCTCCTGCTTTTGGGAGGCGAGAGATCCCCTTTGCGTTTCCTTTAAAAAGAACTGCTGAAATCTGAGAGCCTTGATCTTTTAAACTAAAATAATAGTGACCGGAAGATTGAGCACGGATGTTTGTCACTTCTCCTTTGACTTGAATGTGGGCAAAACGAGGCTCCAATTGCCTCTTGATTGCAAGAGTCAGCTCTGTCACGGTCAAAATTTTCATATGGAAAGGTTAAATGATTCAAATGGAAAATTCAACTAGGAATATTTCCAAAAAAGTGTTATCCTCTCAGGGATGATGAGACAACAGTTTATTATTGGTAATTGGAAAATGCATATGACATCTGCCGAAACAGCGGCATTTGTTGAAGCTTTTCTTCCCCATCTTGGGGAAAGCACATGCTTTGTGGGAATCACTCCTCCCTTCACTTCCATCGATGCAGCCGTTCAAAGTGCTCAGGGAAGCTACCTCAATATTGGGGCGCAGAATATGAGCGAATATCCTAAGGGAGCCTATACAGGAGAAATCTCCTCAACAATGCTTAAAGAGAGTGGGGCTACTTTTGTGCTCATTGGCCACTCAGAAAGGCGGGCGCATTTTCATGAAGATGATCAAATGATCCACCGCAAAGTGAAATGGGCGATTGTTGAGGAATTGCTCCCTGTTCTTTGCATTGGGGAAACCCAAGAAGAGCGGGATAAAGAAATGACCGAATCGGT
>JAGROF010000112.1 GCA_020440405.1 Chlamydiia bacterium | reverse complement strand
TAGCAAAAAAGTACTATCCTGATCTCAACCTTCTCTATTATCCTCCTGCAGAAATGGCACATCGGATGGTTTTAGCATTTGATGTGATCCTTTCCACACTTCCAAAGCCACTATTTGACTCCCTTTTTTTTATTCCCTCATCTCTTGAGCAAAAAGAGCTGGTAAATATCTGGTGCCCCCATGGAAATTCTGATAAAGGGCATGCTTCTTATTTTATGGAGGGGCTTTCTCAAGAACAGTATGCCTGTGTATATGGAAGGAAAATGGTGCAGTTCCTAAAGCAAAAAGGAGCTTATAACCAGCTCAAAAAAACATTTTTCTTAGGGAATTACCGCTATCAGTATTTCCAAAAACATCGAACTTTTTACCAAAACCTTCTTCCCTTTAAAAAAACGGGACCGACACTTTTATATGCCCCAACCTGGCAAGACGGCGAAAACTCCTCGTCTTTCCTTTTTGCACATCAAGCTCTCATTCATACAGTCCCCAAACACTGGACTCTCATTATTAAACCTCATCCTCACCTCAATTGTGCGCTCGAATCTCCGAAAGAAAATGTTCTGGTCTTAAAGGATTTTCCTCCCATCTACCCTCTGCTAGAACAGGTCGATGCTTACCTTGGAGACATGTCCTCAATTGGATATGATTTTTTAACCTTTCGCCGCCCCCTTTTCTTTTACAACCCACAAAACAGAAGCCCCGAAACCGACCCAGGTCTGTATCTCACGCGGTGTGGAACTCTTGTGGACCAGAAGGAAAACATTTTCAAGCGGATTGAAAAAACAGACCCCACACCCTTTCTCAAAATTCAAGAGCAGGTGTATGATGAGGTCTTCGAAAAAGGGTCTATCGGAAAAGTCGCTTTCCATAGATTTTGCAGGAGTTTTTGAGAAAAAATGGAAACTTTGCAAACCTGCAATATGCCTTAGTATAGGAGGTTTGCAAAGTTTCCATTTTTTCCAAAAAGAACGCAAAAGATGTGGGAATGGACTTTTCCGATAGACCCTAAAAGAAGGAACAATCCATGACCTCTTCACCCAAACCTTCTGAAGGGTGCGGCATTTGCCTCGCTCCAGGAGACTCTGTGAATCATCTCGATCACTTGGCTCCCCTATCTTTTTTGATGGGCATGCCCCTTGTTGTGGATGTTGAGCTTCTGACTGAAACCATGAAGACCTATTACCCCCAGGTCGAAACCCTTTACATTGATCACCACGCCAAAATTCTAGAATACTTTGCTCACAACCACGATTTTTTATTTGTTTCCAGTGCAAATTATCGGAAAGACTTAAGTCCCCTTTTCGAAGTGATTTTTCGGAAACAGATGCAGTTTTGGTATTGCCCTCATGGAAACTCCGATAAGTCGATCGATACGTTTAAAGACCAACATTACTTCTTCACTTATGGACCTTTAATGGAGGAGCGCCTTAAGGAAAGTGGTATTTTAGATACCGTCAAAGGATATGTGAGAACAGGAAACTACCGTTTTCCCTTCTATCAGATGCATGAAGCCTATTATGATGCCCTCGTGGAAAAAGAGGTTTTTTCACAGTTTGCTAAAAAACAGCCAACTATTCTCTATGCCCCTACTTGGCAAGACTTAGAATCCTCTTCTTCTTTTACTGACGTTGGCCTCCTTGTGCCAGAACAAGTTCCTGAGTCTTACAATCTAATCGTCAAACTCCACCCCTGGCTGATTCACTATAAACCTGGCTATGTGATGCATCTAGAGGAACGCTACCGCGACGTGTCGAATGTTGCGATTCTGTCTCAATACCCCCTCGTCTTGCCTCTATTGAAACGGACTGACATCTATCTCGGAGACTTTTCTTCGATCGGGTATGACTTTCTTTATTACAATCGCCCGATGTTCTTCTTTGAAGGCTCTCATTGGAAAAACCCTAAGGAGTATTCGTCTTACCTACACCAGTGTGGTGTTGTCATCCCTCCCTCTGCTTATGAAAATGTCTTTCCCTTCATTGAAAAGCACCTATCTTCACAAGAAGCTCTTCAACCCATCCGACGTGACATCTATCAAAAAGCTTTTGGAGAAGAACGCTCTTTTGAGTCCATCAAAGAAGAGGTGTATCATATTCTTGATCAACACTCGACGGTAAAATAATCCCCGGCCTTGGTTAGGATCGTATCAAAAAGAATCGCAAGAAGCGCGGCTGGAATGGTTCCTGCAAGCACTAGCCCCATTTGCATGGTTCGAAGCCCCTGAACGATGAGGTCTCCAAGCCCCCCCGAGCCCACAAGACTTGTCAATGTAACCATTCCGATCGTCGTCACCATGGCAATGCGAACACCATTAATCAAAATGGGAAGAGACAAGGGGATTTCTACATAAAACAAAATCTGTTTCCCTGTCATTCCCATGGCATTTGCCACTCCCTTAACATTGGGGCTCACTTGTTGGATGCCTGTATAAGTATTGCTCAAAATGGGAAGAAGCGCGTACAAAACCAAGACAATTAAAGCTGGAAGCATTCCGGTGACTGATAAAGGAATAACGCTTCGAAGCGCAGCCAAAATGACAACAATCAGCGCAATCAATGCAAGCCCCGGAATGGTTTGAATCATTGCTGTAAAGCGAAGAACAATAGGGGCTGCTTTACGTCTCGAGCGGGCCAAAAAAATCCCGAGGGGAATCGCAATCATCATGGCGATGAAAAGAGAAATAAAGGTGAGCTCCATGTGCTCTAATGTTTTACGGATCAGTAGGTTCATGCTTAGATTCCCTCATAAGAAGATCAAGAACTTGATCTAATAGTTTTTCTTTTTTGACTTCCCCACAAAAAGAGGCGCTAGAAAAGACAGGAAGCGTCTGAACCTTTTCCTCTCTAAAGAGATCAAGCGCTTCCATCAATGTTGTATTGGGGGAAAGGCGAGGAAACCCTTCAGACTGTTTTCCGATAGAAGGCTCGATACATGTCGCAATCGTCTGAGTCAGAAGAGAAAGTTGAAAACGGTGTTGTCCTAAAAACTCATCTGAAAAAGCGCTGGGAGGATTTTCTACAAATGCCCTTGGAGAAGCCACTTGAAGGAGTTTTCCTTGATCCATCAAAGCAATGCGATCTCCTAAGGTCACCGCTTCAAAAAGATCATGTGTCACAAACACCACAGTTTTCTTAATTTTCGATTTGAGCTCCAAAAATTCTTTCTGCATCTTTTCTCGAGTGATCGGGTCAAGCGCTCCAAAAGGCTCATCCATAAGGATAATTGGAGGATCCGCTGCTAATGCACGTGCGACCCCAATGCGCTGACGTTGGCCTCCACTTAACTTTAAAGGATATCGCTTGCGATAGGTTTCGGAATCAAGCCCCATCATCTCCATTAACTGATCGATTCTTTGATTCACTCTCTTGGAATCCCACCCTAGAAGTTTGGGAACAGTCGCAATATTTTCTTCAACTGTCATATGAGGAAAAAGGCCGATTTCCTGAACCGCATACCCGATATTTCTCCTGAGAGCAATCGGATCAAGAGATTGGATATTTTCTTCCCCAATCTCAATTTCTCCCTCTGTTGGATCAATCAACCGATTAATCAGCCGAAGAGCTGTTGTCTTTCCACTTCCACTTTTTCCTAAAATGACAAGAGTTTCCCCTTCCTCCACTTCAAGATTCAAATCTTTTAAAACAGCATGATCAGATGAAAACTTTTTCCAGACTTTTTTAAAACGAATCATTCCTTATCCTCTTTGGGAATCACAGGAGGAAGCACAGCAACTTCTTGTAAATGATTAAGATTTCCTGCACATAGCCGCGCCTGAATTTCAATGGACGTTTCCCCTTCTTTTAAAAGCTCGATTGAAGTGACAGTTGCTACGGGAATGTCTTTAGGAAAGACTCCATCCATCCCCGTGGTAACGAGCAAATCTCCGACATCAATTAACGAGACATTTTCTTTTTGGGTGAGTTGATCTAGCTGCCTTCCACTTCTCAACTCGCGTGCTGGTCCCTCTTCATCTGGAAAATCATAATTAAAACCCACTCCCTTCAAGATTTCAGACCTCCCTCTCCATGACGTCGAAGCACTTCCCTGAAGTTCTCCTTTTGCAAGATATTCTCCCTTTCGCGCCACTCGGACCGAAGGAACCAAGGAGGAATCTGTGAGAAGGCGGACACGACTTTTGTGCGTTCCAACATACTCGACAAGGCCAATTAAGTTGCCCCCTTTTAGTACTGGGCTATTCGGCATAATTTCTTTCTCTCCCACGCTAATCCAAAGGGTCGCATCCCAATTCGTGGGACTGCGATAAATCACTTCAGCCGGAACAGAGTAAAGGGTTTTTTCTAGGAGAATCTCCGCTGCTTTTCGTCTCCTTTGATAAAAGCCTACCGCATCTTTTTCATCAAAAGAAAGAACAGCTTGGACACGTTTAAGCTGCTCCTCCACTCTTTCTTCAGAAAGAAGGCGCCCGCGCAGCATTGCATTTTGGTTTTTAACAAGGAGCAGTTCTGTTTGAAGTCTCTCCACGTCATTTGGAGTGACTTCTTTCTTTTCATAAAGACTAAGAGACAGGCTTCTCATCCCCTCCACAAGCTTTTTAGGAAGATAGAAAACTCCTATCAAAACAATGCCAAGGATGATATAGGGGCGGTAGTTTTTTTTTCTCAT
>JAGROF010000111.1 GCA_020440405.1 Chlamydiia bacterium | reverse complement strand
TCTCTGTGTCCTCTGTGGTTTTTTTGCTAGCTATAGAATCAGGAGTCTCCTTTTTTCTCAGGATAATCGATGGTGATCAATGTTGTCCGTTTTCCTTGAACCGTTTCTGCATGCATCGCAGGATTATCCATTTCAATGGGACCCTCCTTGAGGATCATCTCATGGAGCGATTTATTGCGGAGATGCTGCTTGTGAATCTTATCAATCAGTTCTTGGGTTTGCTTGTAGAGGCAAAGGGTTTCTGAGTCGCTATCGGAGAGGGGGTCTAGAATTTCCCCTAGCGTGGTTCCAATTGTATTGGGTGGTAAGAGATCAAACAACTTTCGCGTGAGCATCCCCCTCTTTTTGACAACTTCTTTAAGTTGTGTGGCGAGTTGATTGCATTCCCGGTAAAGGTCGTCCTTCAGTTCAATATCACCAATCAGCAACACATACTCTTGCTGATTCATGTTGCCCAAAATCTCACGGCGCAAGTCAATTTCTTTAGATAAAACCACTTGCAACTGTTGGTTGATCTCTATCCACTTTACCATGTTTCCTCCGTGGTGCTCACTCTTCTCCTTGAAAATTCCATGCCAAAAAGGGTAAAGTCTTGGTTAGTATGGAGACTGAAGCCCTAAGAGAATGGTTTTTTTTAAATCGCCGCGCCCTCCCATGGAGGGAAAATCCTTCCCCCTATGAAGTTTGGGTATCGGAGGTGATGCTGCAGCAAACCCAAGTCAGTGTGGTTGTTCCATACTTTAAAAGGTGGATGACACTTTTTCCTACCATCCGTGCTTTGGCAGAGGCCCCCCTTGAAAAAGTGATCAAAACATGGGAAGGGTTGGGGTACTACTCCCGAGCGCGCAATCTCCATGAGGGAGCGCGCTATCTCACTCAAACTCATGGAGGAGAGCTCCCCTCAACCTATGAAGACCTTAAGAAAGTCAAGGGGCTCGGCCCCTATACTATTGGGGCGATTTTGAGCTTTGCCTTTAAGCAGCGTGAGGCAGCCGTTGATGGCAATGTGCTCCGCGTCCTCTCCCGCTTTTATGGAATCCACAAACCGATCGACCAAGGGAAAGTTCAAAAAGAGATCCGAGAAAAATGCCAAGCCCTTCTCCCTAAGGAGGAACCCTGGATCATTATGGAAGCCCTTATTGAACTAGGGGCCTTAGTCTGTCAAAAGCGAGCAAAATGTGATCTGTGTCCGGTGCACAAAAAATGCGTTGCGGCTCAAAGTGGTCAAGCGGCTTTACTTCCCCTTAAAGAGAGGCGGGCAGAAACCATTCACCTCCACAGAGATGTTGCAGTGATTATCTCTAAAAATTCTCTTTTAATCCGCAAAGGGGTCCAAGGGAAAGTGATGGCTGACTTGGCAGAGTTTCCCTATTTCGATCGTGGGACCTCTATTGAAAAAGCTCTCAACCTTCCCCTGACACCCATCTGCCCCCTTCCTGAGGTCACCCACGGTTTTACACGCTATAAAGCTTTTCTTTACCCCCACCTCTACCGCTCTATAGAGAAGGAAGTCAAAGAGTATGAATGGGTTCCTTTCGAGGAAATCAAGCAGCTTCCATTTTCCTCAGGGCATCGCAAAGTCCTTGAACACTTTAAATGTAATTGTTTTTTTTACCTTTCTTCTGTATGATTCCTGCAGAAGCTCTCAAGATGTGGGGTATAAATGGGACGAATTCAAGGCAAAACTTCACACACATGGCTTCCTCCGGCGCTGTTTTTGATGATGGCATCTCTGGCTGGGTCTAAGCGATGGATTCACCATTTTCCAAAGGCAACAGCTGATGGACTCTTCTATCCGGCCGTGCTTGGAAGTGGGGTGACATTAGGGAGCTGGATGGCTTCTCCAAAAGAGAAGGGAAAAAGAATCTGCCTTTCATTCCTTGGCCTTGGGGGTGTTTTTGTCATCACTCCTTCCATTGCAAAACTTTTAATTGGAAAACAGGACCTGAATCATGTCGCCTCCATGCGCTTTGTAGCTTTGCAAGGAGTCCTTTTTGGCGGAGTTGAAGTGGTCTGCTTAACGCCCCAACAGACACCACCTCCTAGAGGGCGTCATCGAGAAATTCATGAAAGTAAAACACTGGGATGTCTTACTGTTGAGGAAATGAATCGAAATCCTCATTTCATCCGAGGCTTTGACAAAATGGTGAAGGGGCCTTGGATCGAAAAGAAGCTGCGAGATGTTTGCGCAGAAAAAGCCCATTTTGTCGATTCTGTCATTACAGACAATAATTATGAACTTCTTGATCTTAATCTGCTTCTTCAAGAGCGTGAAGCGCACCTTCCCAAGGTGATGTTAGTCAACAATAAGATGCACTATAGTGTTGTAGTTTATGAGCCTAGTGAGAATAAAATTTATCGGTTTAATTCTCTTTCTACTGAAACCAATTTTTTAGAAGCACGTGTGATCGCTGCGATGAAAGAGGTTTTTGTTGAGGTTGAGGAAGTCGTGTCAAATAAAAAGACACCTCAAAAAGAACAGGATGGGTGGAGTTGCGCCTTTTTTGATTGGTATTTTCTTGAACATTTCTTGGCAGGGTCTTCGATGGAAGATATCGATGCAGCGCCTCTTCTCCAAGAATCTTTGGCGCGCCGCTTAGCGACCTATTATGAAGACTTAAGACGAGAGCTTGTAGAAATCCCTGCTGATTATCAGTTCTTTTATCAAATGAGTCTCGAGGATAAGGACGTTATAGGGCTAAAGAACTTGATGCAGGTAGCTTGTAGAAAGGGCTGGGAGGATCGCGAGGATTCTAGACAGAAAATAACTGCAAAAACACAAATCGAATGTATATTGATCCGTCTTTGGATTTTGCAGGAAGGAGATCCTGACACTTTTAGAAAGCTGGTACAAGCCATGGAGAACTTTACAGACAGTCAGCGGCGGTTCCTTGACTTAGCATTGTCTGGAATGGAGTGGCAGCGAGAAGCCGCCACGAAGCTTCTTTATTCGACATATTATGAGATCAAAGGACATCCGATTTCTCCGGACTAGGGCGTGTCGCCAAATACTACTTGTTGTACTTGCCCTTCTTCGCGAGCCCAATTTGGGCTCACTCCATCGGATGCCTTGAACTTCCCTCATAGAAAGAACCTTTTCAACAAGAATTATTTGACGACACACCCTAGATAGTATTTAAAAGATGCGGTATGCGTAGGATCATGGCGAGTTATGATTTTACGATTCGAGACATGAATTGTTCTTCGTGTGTGGCGAAGATTGAAAAGCGTCTCATGCAAGAGGAAGGAGTCTCCAAGGCGACGGTGAATTTTGCAAGTGGAACGGCAAAGGTGACGGTAGAGGAAGAGTCTCTTCGGCCAGAAGCGCTTGCAAAGATCATCACGGAGATGGGGTATCCGATGGTTTTGAAGGGGGATGAGGAAAAAGCTCCCTCGGATGTGTGGCTAAAGGTGCGCACGTTTGGGGCGATTCTTTTAGCGGCGCCCCTCCTGATTCCGATGCTTGGTGGACATCTATCTGTATCGGTGCAGATGGTTTTGGCGACGTTTGTGCAGTTTGGAGCGGGCTATTCATTTTATATTGGGTCTTATAAGTCTTTGAGGTCGGGCACAGCCAATATGGATGTCCTTGTCGCTTTAGGAACCAGTGCGGCGTATTTCTATAGTTTGGCAGCGGCGATTTTTTATTTTTCAACCCATCTATATTTTGAGACGAGTGCGGTGCTGATTGCGCTCATTTTGCTGGGACGATTTTTTGAACACAAGAGCAAGCAGAATGCGCAAAGTGGCATGAAAGCTCTTTTAAAAATGGAGGCGAAGAGTGCGCGGATTAAGAAGGAAGGGGGGTTTAAAGAGGTTCCTATTGAAGCGGTGACGCATGGAGATCTTGTGATTGTCCGTCCAGGAGAGAGTGTTCCTGTCGATGGGGAAGTGGTAGAGGGGGTATCCCATCTTGATGAGTCGATGCTGACGGGAGAAAGCGTTCCTGTTCAAAAAGAGAAAGGGAAGATGGTATTTGCAGGGACCCTCAATAAGGAGGGAAGCTTAGAGATTAAAGCGACCCGTTTGGGAAAGGAAACAAGTTTAGGGAAAATCATCCGTCTTGTTGAAGAAGCGCAAGGGTCAAAAGCGCCGATTCAACGGTTAGCAGATCAAATTTCGGGAATTTTTGTTCCAATTGTTTTAGGGATTGCCCTGTTAACGTTTTTAATTTGGGGATGGGGCATGCACGATTGGCTTGAAGGGCTGATCAGTGGGATTGCGGTTTTAGTCATTGCGTGTCCATGTGCACTAGGTCTTGCAGTGCCGACTGTGATCATGGTGGCGTGTGCTCAAGGAGCCAAGCAAGGGGTTCTTGTAAAAGATGCGGAAGGGCTGGAGCTGGCGGTGCGTGTTGAAGCATTAGTTATCGATAAGACGGGAACAGTGACGGAAGGAAATCTTTCGGTTTCTGCCATGTACACCTCTCTTTCTGAGGAAGCGTTTTTAAAAAAAGCGGCAACATTGGCGCGCTATTCTAACCACCCTCTTTCTGAAGCGATTACTAAACGGGCAGAAGGACTTCCCCTTGAAGAGGTGAAAGATTTTAAGTCTCATGATGGAAAAGGGCTTTCGGGAAAGGGATTTCTTTTGGGGTCTCCAAGGTTTTTAAAGGAGCAGGGGGTCGATTGCAGCGCTTTTGACATGGATGGGGAAACGGATGTTGTTGTGGCATTGGCTGAGGGAAAACAGTGCACCGGATACTTTACCCTTTCAGATCAGATTAAAGAAGATAGTGCAGAAGCGGTTGCAGCGCTTCATAGGTTGGGAAAAAAGGTATATTTGCTGAGTGGGGATCGCAGGCCGGTTGTGGAAGCGGTTGCAAACACACTCTCTCTCGATGGATTTTATGCCGAAGTCCTTCCTGAGGATAAAGCGAAAGTCGTGCAAGCGTTTCAAGAGAAGGAGCAGGTTGTGGGGATGGTTGGAGATGGGATCAATGATGCTCCAGCACTGGCGCTTGCCGATGTGGGGTTTGCCATTGCATCCGGAACAGACGTTGCAATGGAAAATGCGTCGATAGGACTGATGCGGAGCAACCTCACCAATCTCTTAGATGCCATCCGCCTTTCGAAGAAAGTGTTTGTAAAAATCCGGCAAAATCTTTTCTTTGCATTTTTCTACAATTGTGCGGGAATTCCTCTAGCGGCTTTGGGGCTGCTCAACCCAATGATTGCAGGACTTGCCATGGCGCTGAGCTCCATTTCTGTCGTTTTAAACTCTCTGACCATTAGAAGGGTGTTCAAAAAATGAAGATTCGTTAGAATGGTTTCTTTTAGTTGAACTCTAGAGAAGAATATGAATGACGCATTTGATTTTCCGAAACCTACTTTATTTGATTGGAAAAAAACCCTTGTCTACTTGGTCCCTGCAGCTCTCTTTGCGGGACTCTTGATTGCAAAAGTGGGCGCTCGGAAAGGGCGTATTGAAGGGGAGTATGTGACGGCGACCCGCTCTTTTGCTAAGTGGGAACAGGTCTTAGACTCTCAGGGAGAAGAATTTGCAAGTCTGGAGCGGGTGATCAAAAAACACCCTGAGCTTCATGCCCATTATGATGCTCTCATTGGCCAAAACCTTCTTTCTACCCACTCTCCTAAAGAAGCTGAGCCATATATTGAGCGAACGCTAGAGCGAGCGGCTCAGCCCTATTATAGTGACTATGCAAAGGGATCGCTTCTCATCACGCGGAAGGAATATAAGGAGGCTTTGGAAGGGGCCTATCGCTTGAAGAAAGAGATGCTTCAAGATGAAGCGTTTTTGAAAAGAGAAAAAGAAGGCTCTGCCCTTTTTGCGTTCAACTTAGCGCGCATCGCGACCCTTTCAGAAAAAGTGGGAGATCGAGAGGGCGAAAAGCAGGCCTGGCAGGAAATTAAGAGATATGGGGGATGGGAAAAAGGAGCACAAGGAGATGAAAAAATTGGGCAAACAGGATTTAAGCAGCTCCTTAGCCACTTTACAGTTCAGGAGACATCGCTCCTAGACTATATCAAATCCAGAGAAGAGGACCTTAGCCAATAGATGGCTTATTGTCCTCCCTCTCCTTTATTGCTCGTCTTTGATACCGATGAAGCTGCCTTATGCATTCCTGTTCCTCCAACTAATCCTAGGAAGAAAAAGACAAGAGGTGGTAGGAAAAATGCGATGATAATCCCAACGACTGCAAGCACAAGCTTGGTTGCTTTTTCTTGCTTTAAAGCAAAGCCAAAAGCAGCCCGCGTGGCTTTCTCAATCTTGTTTGGGAGCCATACGCCGAGAATTCCCCCTACACCTGCTAGGAAAATACTCCATGCAGCACCAAAGAAGATAAACGTGAGTAGCGTTGCTAAGAGAAAGTAGAGAACCAGGAAGATTTCGATGTGATACTTCTTTCCAAAATTCTCAAGCTCTTGAACGCTAACGCCTTCTTTTAGTT
>JAGROF010000110.1 GCA_020440405.1 Chlamydiia bacterium | reverse complement strand
TTCGCGCAGGGTCTGCATTGAGATAAAGCTCTAAAAGACGGAGTTTTTTCATAAGCAAGACGGCCATTTCGGCTTTGAATGAAACCCGCTCTTGGTCGGAGCAGTGTTTAGCGATTTCGGTAAGGTCTTCCTCGCTTTTTTCAAAGAGACGTCTATGGACAATCAAGTCGCTGTATCTTCGGATGGGGCTGGTAAAATGGCAATAGTTTTCAAGAGCAAGTCCATAGTGTCCGATATTATCTTTTGAGTAGATGGCAAGCTTCATACTGCGAATATAAGCGATAGATAACTGCTCTCCATAAGGGGTTTGTTTCGCTTGCTCGAAAATATTTTGAATATCTTTGGGTTCGACTGGGCTGGGAAGAGAAAATCCTAAGCTGCGTGCTAAGGCAAAAAAGTCAGAAAAATTCTCTTCTCCAGGAGATTCGTGAATCCGAAAAATGGCTTGATCTCCACGTTTCATAAAGGTTTCTGCCACGACTTCATTGGCTTTCAGCATAAACTCTTCAACAAGCTGGTGGGTAATGTCGTAATCAACGAGTTCGTAGCCTGTGGGGTTGCCTTTCTTATCGATTTGAATCACTACTTCAGGAAGAGCGAGGTCCACAGAGCCTCGTTCAAAGCGTTTATTTTTTAAGAGGAGGCAGAGCTTTTCCATCCGTTTAAGGGCGGCTAAGTGTGGGCTTTTCTTTTTCCCATCTAAGATGTCCTTGGCTTCTTTGTAGGTCAAGCGTTTTTGGCTTTTAATAAAGCCGCGGACAATCTCGCTTTTAAGAAGGGTTCCTGAAGGATCAAATTCCATGAGAACCGTGATCGTGAGTCGGATCACCTTTTCCTTTAAACTGCAGAGGTGGTTTGATAAAGCTTCGGGAAGCATGGGAACGCATTCCCCAGGAAAATATGTGGAGTTGGACCGTTTTTTTGCTTCGACATCAAGGGGAGAATCTTCTTTGACATAATGGGAGACGTCTGCAATGTGAACCGCTAGGTGGAAATGGCCATTTTTTTCCTCGGAAAGAGACAGCGCATCATCAAAGTCGCGGGCTGTGTCAGGGTCAATTGTAAAGGTTTCCAGGGAGGTTAAATCGGTTCGTCCCTCTAAGTCTTGCTTCTCAACTTTGCGGGAAAAGTGCTCGACCTGGTTTAAAACGCCTTGAGGAAAATCTTTCCGAATTCCAAAGTCTTTAATTGCCGCAGGAATATCCGTAAAAGCCTCTTCAATGGTCCCCAGTTTTTCAATGACAGCACATAAAGCAGGGGATTTTTCATCCCCCCAATCGATCACTTTAAGGAGAAGGCGGTCCCCGACCTTGTACTCGACCTTTTTTGTCTTTTTCACAAGAGCAGACTTTGAAGCCCCCAGAGACTGGATATAAAGCAGGTAGTCTCCTTTAGATTTGATGATCCAAACCACTCCGACAAGTTCTTGCTTGGCCCGTTCAAGAATCGATGAAACCCACCCTTCTGGTCCTTTATCGGGTTTCCGATCCGGGGAAATAACGATTTCAACGCGGTCCCCATCGACAGCATTTCCCTTTAAATGCTTCGGGATAAAGATATCTTCCGGAAATGTTTTGGAATCATCAGGGGAAACGAAAGCAAAGCCTTTAGGATGCACGCTGATGGTGCCTTGGGTAGTGACTCCCTGTGAGTCACGAAATTTTTTATTTAACTTTTCCATTCTACTGGATATGATTGTATCTAAAACAAGTGATTAACGCAAATGCTCAAAAAGCTCAAAGGCACCCTTTTGATCAATGGCATTGGACTTGCCGTTTTATTTGTTTGCCTCTTTGGCTATCAAAAGGTTATGTCGATCTCTTCGGGCCAGGTGGTTACAATTGATTTCGAAACGCTCAAAGAAGAGCTGCACCACTATCCAAAAGAAGAGCTAAAGAAAATGCTTCAAGCAGGGGAAGAAATTCTGGCTTGGAATGCACTGCTTGCCAAAACAGGATCGGATGTTGTCAATGAGGTTCTCAAGGGACAAGGAATGTTTTGGGAGATGGATCACTATCCGATCCAAGATACCTTTGATCAAGAGACCTTTTCTCAATACTATTACCACGCCCATCGAGGGGGAGAGCATGGGCACTTTCATCTCTTTCTTCGACAAGGGGGCATGGAGAAGGGAATGGTGCCTCTTCTATATGATGTGCGAAATGACACCTTAAATGATGTCGATACCTATGCACACCTCATTGCGATCTCCATGAGCCATCAAGGCCACCCCCTTTCTCTTTTCACGACAAACCGATGGGTCACAGGAGAAGATTGGTATGCTTCTGAAGATGTTAAAAAGATGCTCAACCGCTTTTCCGTGAATCATGCCCACCCTTCTTATGTGGTCAATCAGTGGCTGAGTGCCATGCTAGTGCTATTTCGTCCTCAGATTGACGCGCTCATTGAGGAAAGGGACATGGCGCTCATGCGCTATGCAACAGGGGTTCCCCTCAAGGAAATCCTTGAGGATCAAGAATTTGATGTCACGTCAGAACGCCCCATCTCCGTTGCCGCCCAAATCGAAGTCCTTCGAACACTTTTGGAAGAATGAACAAAGTTTTTTGTTCTGTAAATAATGCTTGCAGAAATCAGAGAATTGCCTAAGAATATTCTCTTCAGTTAGAGGCGTTATCTAAGTCTCTGGACCTGGGGGATCTCCTCCCTCTAAGAGAGTGTTTGTGAAAGACATTCTCTAAAGCCCAAATACTCAGACAACCTCTCTTCTCTGAACATGAGGCTAGGTAGATTGTGACTTTTAAATTCTAAATGGAAAAGCAATGAAAGTTAAAGAAAAAAAAGATCATCAAAGAAAAGATTTGAATGTTAAGTGTTTGGGACCCATAGCTGACCTTGAAAAGCATTTACCTTCTGATTGGTGGAGATCAATATTCAACTCTATTTATCTAAAAACCGATGCAGATGTCGTAGAAAACAACGAAGCAACAGCAAAGGAAATTGACATCTTTCTGGGTATTTCTCATGTCGAGCCATCAGATACGATCTTAGATCTCTGCTGTGGGCAAGGGAGACATTCTCTGGAACTTGCCAAAAGAGGGTATCAGTTCATTTCTGGAATAGACCGATCGAGATATTTGATCCGACTCGCTAAAGGAAGAGCTCAGAAGCTTGGGCATTCTATAAAGTTTTCAGAAGGAGATGCAAGGAAAATCCGTATCAGAGATCAAACAATAGACTGTGTTATGATCATGGGAAATTCTTTTGGGTATTTCGAAAAGGAACATGAAGATTTGCAAGTTCTTAAAGAGGCAAATCGTGTGCTTCATGAAGAAGGGCTTCTGTATTTAGATGTGACAGACGGTCTTTGGATGAAAGAAAACTTTGAGAAAAGGTCTTGGGAGTGGATTGATGAAGAGTTTATGGTGTGCCGAGAGAGGCATCTTGCTGCAGATCAGTCTCGTTTAATTTCAAGAGAGCTTGTAATTCACTCTGAAAAAGGTGTTCTTGCTGATCAATTCTATGCCGAACGATTATACACTTTTCAAGAACTAGAATCACAACTGATAGCAGCTGGATTTGAAAACATTAAAAAACAAGAGAACCTTTTAGGCAACTCCACACGTAATCAAGATCTTGGGATGATGGCGAATCGGATTCTGATTACTGCTTCTGCACCCAAGAAGAAACAGCCTAAGGCGATTAGTGTTCGTTCTAAAATTCATTGCACTGTATTAATGGGAGACCCCCGTCTTCCTGATGCTGTAAAAAGGGATGGCCAGTTCAATCCGGAAGATTTTGATACAATCCACCGCCTAAAAGAAGCTCTTGATCAGTTAAATGGTTTTAAGTTTTCTTATTTTGATCATCATAAAAGCCTTGTAAAAAAGTTTTCCCAAAACCCTCCTCAATTTGTGATGAACTTATGTGATGAGGGATGGCAGAATGATCCCTTTATGGAACTCCATCCAACAGCACTAATGGAAATGTTAAACATTCCATACTCTGGTGCGGGTCCCGAGTGTCTTTCAGTGTGTTATAACAAGGCAACTGTTTGCGCAATTGCGCAGGGAATGGATATTCCCACCCCTAGTGAAATATGGATAGATCCTTTTAGCCATTCAGGAGCCATCCCTGGTATTTTTCCTGCAATCATCAAACCTGCTTATGGAGATAGTTCTATTGGAATTACTCAAAATGCAGTGGTGTATTCTCCGGAAGATTTTGTAACGTATTTTGATGAGTTAAAGGGAAAGATGCCCGAGGTTCCGGTTCTGATTCAAGAATTTCTTGAAGGACGGGAGTTTAGTGTTGGGTTGATAGGAAATGGGACGTCTCTAGAAGCTCTTCCGGTTCTTGAGGTGGACTACTCGAAGCTACCGCCTCAATTGCCCAAAATTCTAGGCTATGAGTCGAAATGGCTTTTTGATTCCCCTTACTGCACACAAATTCAGTATCATAGGGCTCAACTAGATGAATGTATAGAGAGGTCGCTTATCGATGCTTCAATCAGTCTTTTCCAAAGATTAAAATGTCGTGATTATGCTCGCTTTGATTTTCGGATGAATGCCCAAGGTCAACCTAAACTTCTTGAAGTTAACCCCAATCCAGGATGGTGTTGGGATGGAAAGATGGCCATAATGGCGCAATTTGCTGGAATAGCTTATCATAATTTATTAGAAAATGTTTTGAAAGCCGCTCTCGAAAGATATCCTCAGGAAATGTTATGAGTAATAAATCTTCACCGAATCTGATTCAACTCATTGTCAGTTTTTCAGCCCCCCTTTCCTCTGTCATATTGATGATTTTTGGAAGTGCTTTTTATACGACTTTTTTAAGCATATTTCTAGATAGCTCCCATTACTCAAGAGAAGAGATCGGTTGGATCCATTCTTCCTTTTATTTAGGGATGTTTGTGGGGGCCTTTCAGATGGAGAAGCTGATTAAAAGGATCGGTCATATTCAAGCTTTAGCTGTTTTTGGCAGCTTAGCAACAAGCGCAACGCTTATGCAAGGGTTATACCAGGATTTTATTGCATGGACTGTTTTGAGATTTCTATTTGGGCTCTCTCTAGCCGCTTTGTATATTGTTATAGAAAGTTGGATGCTACATAATAGCACCGTAAAAACGCGAGGAGTGATTCTATCACTCTATATGATTTCCCTTTATGCTGCACAATCAGTCAGCCAACAGCTACTCTTCATTATAGATATTCATACGTCTTTTCCTTTTATGATTTCAGCATTATTCACTGCACTCAGTGTCATTCCTGTTGGTTTGTCAACAAGTCGGATTACCCTTCCCTCTGTGCATGAGAAAGTGAAATTTTTTAAAATTATTAAAGCTTCTCCATTTGGAGTATCAGGGTGTTTGGTTTCTGGATTAATTTTAAGCGCACTTTATAGCTTTTTCCCTATTTTCTCAGTGTCTATCAATATCCCCAGTGAAAACCTGATGTCTATTACAATTGCAGGAGGGGCCCTTTTGCAGTGGCCTATTGGGAAACTCTCTGACTATTTTGAAAGGCAAAGAGTTCTGCTTTTTGTTGTAGGGATCGCTCTAGTTCTTTCAGTACTGGGTCTTATTATTCAAGGAGCTTCAATTGCTAACACTTTGATTTTGTTCTTTTTAGCTGGTGGACTTTTATTTACACTGTATCCATTAAGCATTACTCAAGTTTGTGATCACCTCGAGAATTCCCACATCGTGACAGCAACTTCACTTTTATTGATTGCATATGGATTAGGCTGCGTATTGGGGCCAATTGCTTCTTCTATCGTTATAGAAAGATTGGGGATTCATGCGATATTTCTCTACTTTGCAGCGCTTCTTGGGCTATTGGGTTGTGTAGGAATCTATGTCACAATCAGACGCCCTATCGTTCCTTTGAAGGAGCAAACGGAATTCATGCCCCTTCCCAATATGACTCCTGTTGCCTATGAACTGGATCCACGAAGCGAAGCATTGCAGGATGAAAAGTGTGGTGACTCAGTAGACTCGCTAAAATTATCAAACTTTAGTTAAAGGAGAGCGGATGCTCTCCTTTTTGATTAATATCTCTTGCAGGGACTGCAAGGATGGCATGTTGGTGGTGGCGGTGGCGGTGGCTTTTGTGGTTGCGGTTGTGTTTGAGGATGAGGGCGATCCATTTGACAGGGGCTGCACTTTCCTCGTCCTGGCTGACACTCTTTTTTCTGACACGACACCAGAAGGCCACCAGCAAGTAGGAATGTTCCTAAAAATAGAAAAACAATCTTTTTCATCATAACCTCCAGGGTATATCCTACCAATAGAGGATTTCTGTTAGCGAGTCAAGCCTATGGCAACACCTTTCTTAAAGAATGCCGGTTTGAATCAGGTCGTGCATGAGGTTTTGGAGGGAGGTAAAGTGGTGGCCGCGGATCCCAAGGCGCTCAGCTCCATGGACGTTTTCCAAGATGTCATCGATAAAGAAGGAGCGGGAGGGAGAGGCATTGCCTTGGCTTAAAGCGTGCTCGAAGATCGCTTTTTCGGGTTTGAGTGAGCCGACTTCATAGGAAAGGACAATATGGTCAAAATGGGTGAGAACGGTATAGTGGGTTGCTACGTAAGTGTAGTGGGGCTCGGAAGTATTGGAGAGAAGGATGAGTTGATACCTTTTTTGCTTAAGGGTTTGGACAAGGGTTTCCATCTCTTTTCGGGGAGAAAAAACGGTGGAGGCAGCTTGGAGAAATTCAGAAATGGGGAAGGACTGAGATGTCTTGATTTGAAAGGTTTGGTGCACCTCTTCGGGCGTGATGAGCCCCCGCTCGACTTGATGGCCAATCCGTTGATCGATCATGATTTCTCGAACGACTTCAGGGGTAAGGCCTGTTAAAGTGGCAATTTGGGAGAACATTTGCTCTTGATGAAAGGAGACTAAAACGTTTCCCAGGTCAAAGATTAGTGTTTGATATCCCATGACTCAATCCAAAAGTCGACATTATATTCTTCTTTCATTTCATCTGCAAAGGAGCTTGCGTCTTCAAAAGAGCTGCAAGCCATTGTTGCTGTGGCTAAAGCGTCTGCAAAACCACAGGTAGGGGCGCGCACGGTCACTTGATGGACCATTCCTTTTTCTACCTTCAGCATTTCCCCTTTTAAGGGGTTCATAATGTGAGTGTAAGAAGTGTTGTCGATGTTCCAAACCTGCTCTTTGCAGCCACTTGTTGCAAGGGCTCCTTCTTCTAACTCAATGACCTGCTTGCCGACCAAAATATGCCACTTTCTTCCATTGGGGTGCTGTCCTTTTACGCGGATGTCTCCTCCCCATTCCATATAAATATGGGCATACCCTTTTTGTGTTAAACGATCGAGAATTTTATCGATGGTATAACCTTTAAGCATTCCATCAAGGTCATAGACCTTTGGATAATAGCCGTTGGGAAGTTTTGAGGCTGTTTTAAAGAGCTTCAGTTGCACACCCAAGCCAGGGTCAAAACGTCCTTTGGTTACTTTTTTATAGTGGTGTGCAAGGAAGAGAATCGACAAAAGTTTGGGGGAGCTTGGCTCTGTGGAGAGGATAGAGTGAGGATTCCAGTGGTTATAGAGGGTATCGACTTCTTCAAAAATTTCAGAGAGCATGGCTTTGATCTCTTTTTTTTCTTTTGGGGAAAGAGAATGCCCAAGCTGAAGGTGGTAGGGATGGGTATGTGCGACTCCTTTGAAGTGTGTTAAAGATGTTTTTGAGCAGCTGAAACAAAAAAAAAGGAGGAAAAGGCTGACTATTCGCATGTGTCTTGATAACTCTTAAAGGTGTTGGTTAAAAGGGTCGCGATTGTGAGAGGTCCCACGCCTCCTGGTACAGGAGTGATCGCTCCAGCAACGTCTTTTACCCGCTCGAAATCGACGTCGCCGACGATTCCTTCAGCGGTGCGGTTAATTCCAACGTCAATAACAATGGCGCCGGGTTTTACCATCTCTTCTGTGACAAAGTGGGGTTTTCCAATAGCGGCGATTAAAAGGTCTGCGCGTTTGCAGACTTGTGTGAGGTTTTTCGTGCGGCTATGGGCGATTGTGACTGTGGCATCTGCCCCTTTTTGCACAAGCAGAGCCGCAAGGGGTTTTCCCACGATATTGCTCCGTCCAATGATCACGGCTTCCATTCCTGTTGGGTCAATGTGACTCTTTTCAAGGAGAGTCATGATTCCAAGCGGAGTGCAGGCAACAAATCCTTCGGTTTCTCCTAGGAGCAAGCGGCCGAGGTTGAGAGGGTGAAAACCATCGACATCTTTTTTGGGGTCAACGGCTTCAATAATAA
>JAGROF010000109.1:253-6162 GCA_020440405.1 Chlamydiia bacterium | reverse complement strand
GGGGCTTGTCTATTCTGATTGCCTCACCACAGTTTCCCCTACATATGCCCGCGAGATCCAAGGGAAAGAGGGGTTTGGGTTAGAGTCCCTTCTGATTGAGAAAAAAGAAAAGCTTCAAGGCATTTTAAATGGAATCGACACCTCTTACTGGAATCCTGAAACCGATCCTCTTTTAGAAAAAAACTACCCCACCCATGGAAACGATCTCAAGGAAGTTTTAGAAGCCAAGTCAATCAACCGAAAAGCTCTCCAGAAGAAGCTGAACATGGATTATGACCCTGCTCCTCTCTTCATTGCAATTACACGCCTTGTGCAGCAAAAAGGGCCAGAAATGATCCGTTTTGGAATTGAATATGTTTTGAAAAAGGGAGGGCAATTTATCCTTTTGGGTTCTACTCCCGAGCCCACGCTTAAAGAAGAGTTCTACAGCCTATCTGAGGAGTACCGCGATAATCCTCATGTCCACTTTCACTTTATCTTTGATGAAGAGCTGGCCCACCTCACCTTTGCAGCAGCAGACTGCATCCTGATCCCCTCTCTTTTTGAGCCTTGCGGCCTCACTCAAATGATTTCTCTCCGTTATGGGACGATCCCAATTGTTCACAAAGTCGGTGGCCTAAGCGATACCGTCTTCGATATTGATCACGAGCAAATCCCCCTAGAAAAAAGGAATGGGTACACCTTCGACTTCCCCTCAGAAGATAGCCTCAGATGGTCGATAGACCGCGCATTCGAGCACCACAAAAATGATCCGCAAAAGTGGCACCAGATGCTCAAAAATGGATTTCAAAAGGATTGGAGTTGGAAAACCCCCGCCCTCGAATACCTAGAGGTTTATAGGAATTGACGACGCGCCCTAGCTAGGTTTGCCAAGCTTGGCGAATGTAGCTCCGGTTAGCCCAGATGTATTCTCCGCCGGCAAATACGGTGTAGATAGCTGCTGCGGACACAATCATCAAGCTGATATTTTGTAGCTGAAGGAGGGACATGGCTCCCCAAGCATAGGGGATCATTAGGATCAAGATGGCAAAAATCGTCACGGCTTGAAACACAGCCTTGATCTTTCCACTGGTGCGTGCGGCAAGTGTCACCCCACGGAATGCACATACGGTGCGCAGGGTGCTGATCATGGCATCGCGGTAGACAAAGACGAAGACCAAAAGGAGGGGCAAGCGGATAAACCCTTGCGTAAACGTCAAAAGAATCGTGAGGCGCGTGATACTATCTGCCATGGGGTCTAGAATTTTTCCTAGCTCTGTGACGAGATTAAACCGTCTAGCGAGATAGCCATCAAAAAAATCTGAGAGTTCCGAGAGGGCAAGAAGGAAAATCAAAATAAATGGGAGCGCATGGAGCGTGATCCCAAGTTGTTGATACTTGAGATAGAAGATTAGGAAAATAGGACTAATAAAAACCCGCCCGATCGTTAAAAGAAGGGGTAGCTTCAAAGATATTTCTCCTCGGAAAATTGAAATTATATTTGCAGCTCTCATGATACCATTTTTGGTGGTTTTTTGCCCCCTTATACTGACTTTGCTTCAATTTCTAAAGGATTTTTTTTCTTTAATGCTAACTGTCCACAGGCAGCTGCAATGTCTTTTCCCTTAGTATACCGACGGGTAGTGCGCACACCTTGCTTCGATAAAATCGAATAAAACAAGTCAATTTTTTCATTACTAGGACGCCTCAGCTTGAGTCCCTCCACTGGATTGTAAGGGATTAAATTGACGGTGCACTGCTCATGTTTTAAAAGAGCAGCAAGCTCCTGAGCATTTTCGGCCGTGTCATTGATCCCTTCTAAGAGAACATATTCATACGTCAGGTCCCGTTTTGTAAACTTGGCATAGTCCCGGGCACTTTTTAATACCTCTTCAAAAGGAAACTTTCGCGCATAGGGAACCACTTTTTTTCGGATGTGTTGGTTCGGTGCATGGAGGGAGAGGGCAAGATTCACCTTTAATCCCTCTTCCATTAACCTCTTGATATTGGGCACAACACCCACAGTAGAAACGGTAATCTTTCGCGGAGAAAATCCTAAAAGCTCGGGATCCATCAAAATCTTCAGGGCACGGACGACTTCTTCATAGTTTTCCAAGGGCTCCCCCATTCCCATAAAGACCAGGTGACTCACCCGCTCTCCTTCTTGCATCAGATGGTGATTTATCTTCACCACCTGCTCCACAATCTCCGCCGCAGAGAGGTTTCGAATGATCCCCTCTTTTCCAGAGGCACAAAATGCACAACGCGCTGGACACCCTACTTGAGAAGACACGCACACCGTTCGTCTCTCACCACTGAGAATGAGAACCGACTCGACAAAACGCTCATCCGCTAGCTTCCACAAGAATTTTTTTGTTTCTTGATCTTCAGAAAGTTCCACTTTTTCAAGGTGAAGCAGCCCCAATTGCATTGCATCGCTTAAAGTGACGCGCAGGGATTGCGGAAGGTTTAACATCTTCTCATAATCCATCACCCCTTTTTGATAGACCCAATCAAAAAGCTGGCGCGCACGAAACGGCTTTTCTCCTACCTCTTCAAAGAAGTTCTTCACTTCCTTCGAAAGAAGACCACAAAATTCTCGCATTATAACTCCTACTTGAGGCACTATTATGACAGAATGAATTTGTAATTGCAATGACGACGTTTCAAGAAATCATCAATATTTTAACGCAGTTCTGGGCTGATCAAGGATGTCTCATTCAACAAGGACATGATGTCGAAGTGGGTGCAGGAACTTTTAACCCTGCCACATTTCTCCGCTCATTAGGTCCCGAGCCTTACAACACGGTATATGTCGAACCTTCACGTCGCCCGCAAGATGGACGTTTTGGAGAGAACCCGAATCGCACGCAGCTGTTCCACCAGCTTCAAGTGATCATGAAGCCTTCTCCAAAGGATATCCAACACCTCTACTTGAAATCTCTTGAAACCCTAGGATTCAACCTTAAAGAGCATGACATCCGTTTTGTTCATGATGACTGGGAATCCCCCACTCTAGGAGCCTGGGGACTCGGATGGGAAGTCTGGATGGATGGCATGGAGGTCACGCAATTCACCTACTTTCAATCGGTCGCAGGGATTTCGCTGCACCCGATTAGCGTGGAGCTGACTTACGGGTTAGAGCGCCTTTCGATGGTTGTGCAAAAGAAAGACAACTTCTTTGCAATGCAGTACAATGAGCAGTTCACCTATGGCGACATTTATCACAGGAATGAGGTGGAGTGGAGCCATTATAACTTCTATAAAGCCTCCACCGAGATGTGGCTCCGCCACTTTGAGGACTATGAGCGCGAGGCCAAGCGGCTGATGGAAGAAAATCTTCCCATTCCTGGGTATGATTTTGTCATGAAAGCCTCTCACGCTTTTAATATGCTTGAAGCACGGGGCGTTCTTTCCGTCACTGAACGCACAGGATACATTGCCCGTGTCCGCGACTTAGCCAAGCTAGCCGCCAGTAAATACCTAGAGACCCGCGAAGCTTTAGGATTCCCCCTTTTAAAACGTCTGCCTTCCAAAGAAGAACGGCCTCCCCTTCCTCCTCTGCCAGATCGATTCAATCCTGAGGAAAAAAGTGATTTCCTTTTAGAAATTGGCTCGGAGCAGCTTCCCGCTGTCTTTGTTCCGGTTGGCTGCCACAACCTCAAACAAGCCATTGAAAAACTCTTGAAGGACGCAAAACTTTCCTATGCCTCTCTTGAGGTGTATGGCACACCCCGCCGCTTGAGCATCCTGGTTAAAGACCTGATTCATGGAACTGCAGATACAACAGACACCCGACGCGGCCCTCCTATTTCCACTGCTTACGACAAACAAGGGCATGCTACCAAGCAAGGAGAAGGCTTTTTTAAATCTCTAGGGTTTGAAAAACCTCTCACACTCCTTGAAGCCAAAAACCACAAGATGCTTCATATCCAGGAAATCAAAGGGAATGACTATCTCATGGCAACAGTGGAGAAAAAAGGTGTCTCGACCCTTAAAATCTTAAGCCAAGCGCTCCCCAAAGTGATTGCAGATCTTCCCTTTCCCAAAAAGATGCGCTGGGGAGATCTCGAAACCAGCTATGCCCGCCCCTTGCAGTGGATCGTTGCCCTCTTTGGCACCGCAGTGGTTCCGTTTGAAGTTGCAGAAGTCGTTTCAGGAAACACTTCAGCCGGCCATGCACAACTCTGCGACAAACCGATCCTGCTAAAAACTGCTAGTGACTACGTCAAAACGCTTGAAGCACACCAAGTGATGGTCGATGTACAAACGCGCAGAAGAGAAATCGAAAAACAACTCGCTGCGATTGAACACGACACGCAAACAGTCGCCATCGAAAAAGATAAAGTCCTTCCTCAAGTCCTTTATTTAGCAGAATGGCCCATGCTCACCTATGCCTCCTTCGATGAGGGATTTTTAAAAGCTCCTCAAGAAGTGCTCACCTCTGAAATGGTGGAGCACCAAAAGTATTTCCCTCTTGTCAATGCCGCAGGACACTTGGCCCCCCTATTTGTTATTACAGCTGACAACACGCCTAATGATGTGATCCGTGAAGGAAACCAAAATGTCTTATCTGCCCGCCTCTCTGATGGGGTGTTCCTCTATGAAGAAGATTTAAAAACCTCTCTGGATGCTTTTGCAAAAAAACTCGAGACGATCATCTTCCAAAAAGAGCTGGGTTCCTATGCAGAAAAAGTGGACCGCCTGAAAAGACTCGCCCTTCTTTTAACGCAAGCATTGGAAATGGGAAATGAAAAAACTGTGCTCCGCGCCGCGACCCTTTGTAAAGCAGATATCGCTTCTGAGCTAGTCCAAGAGTTTCCCGACTTGCAAGGGACTATTGGAAAACACTATGCCCTCCACCAAAAAGAAGAGGAAGAGGTTGCGACAGCCATCGAAGAGCATTGGCTTCCTAAATCAGAAGGAGGAGCCCTTCCCACTTCAAAAACAGGGATCCTCATCAGCCTGGCTGATAAACTCGATAATCTCACCAGCTACTTTAAAGTGGGCTTAAAACCCACCTCTTCAAGCGATCCTTATGCCCTCCGCCGTCAAACAATTGGCGTCATTAAAATCCTCATCGAGAACCATCTCAGCTTGGACCTTCGAACCATCATTAAAGATGATGATGCTTTTGACTTTATCACAACGCGGGCTAAAGGAGTCCTCGAAGAATACGGATTCCAAAAAGATGAAATCGAAGCTTCTCTTCAAGGACGTTGCGTCAACCCTTATGACCAATTCCTTAAAACGGAAGCTCTCAACCATTTCCGCGCCAGCGAGCACTTTACAGGCCTCTTCGAAGTCTACAAACGGGCCAAAGGGCAAATCGGCTCTGAAAAGCCCCATGTGATCAAACCCGACCTCCTGAAAGAAACCGCCGAAAAATCCCTATATGATTCCCTCTCCTCCCTCAAAGAGCCCTTTAAAGAGGTCCTCTCTTCCCGCAACTACAAAGGAGCTTTTGAACAACTTGCGACCCTCAAAGCCCCCCTTGCCTCCCTCTTCGACGAGGTCAAAATCCTCGCCGATGAACCTAAGATCCGGACCAACCGAATCGCTCTTCTCCAGGAGGTCTTCTCTCACTTTGCCCTCCTTCTCGATTTCAGCAAAATCCAAAACATTTAAGCTGACTTTATCTCTGTGACCACCTATCCTATTCGCAACTGAAATCAAACAAAGGATAAATATGGAAGCGTTAGACCCAACTATAGAAACATTTGTTCAAGAGTCTTTTCAGGAAATCTTTAATAGGATTGCCCCAGAAGAAGAGAACAGCACAGCTAAAACCATTCACATTGCAATCAAACTATTCACCTCTTACTCCCCACAACCGATAAAGATTGCAGCCTCTTTTGATGCAAAGCTTCTCCTTACAAAAAACGAAGATGGCGACACCATTTTAGACACCTTAGTGGATAACGACAATG
>JAGROF010000109.1:0-239 GCA_020440405.1 Chlamydiia bacterium | reverse complement strand
GATTCTGAGGCTGATGACTGCCCCAAAGAAATCCATCGATTAGACATAATGATTCAGCTTTTTTCAAACAGTAAGCCAGAATTGGAGTTCTCTCGAAGTTTCGATTTTTCCGCGTGTTCTATGCTTCAAACAACAGCATAAAACATAAGATGCTGAAATAGAAATATTTACATAGTAAAACGACTGATTAAAAAATATTTCAATTTAATTATGCCATGTGTTATAATATTAACTAAGTT
>JAGROF010000108.1:6212-7736 GCA_020440405.1 Chlamydiia bacterium | reverse complement strand
TCTATTTTTATGGAAAGATCTTTGGGTTTACCCCGGATGATCCTCTTGAACCTTTAACCATTCACAATTTTCAATGAAAATACTCCCTTTTTGCCTCACACTTTTCCTTCCTCTCTTTGCTGCTGAAGAAGGGACCTACATTCAGTTCCAAAAAGCTGAGCAGGAAACAGAGGACAATCAAATCGAATCGACCTATCAAAATCCCCTACTGGACCACGTTGAAGCGCCAACGAAAGCACAGGAAATAACGTTGCAGCAACGGATTGCTGATTACTTTGGAACGTTTGTCACCTCTTCCCCTTATCCTGGAGTGCGGGCAACGTTTGAAGGGACAGAGCTTATGGCAAGTCTTTCAAATGTCAACAAAGACCTGCAGATTCTTCTCGAGCTCAAAGAATCAAACGAGTATATGAAAGCCAAACACATCCCTTATCCAGTCAATCCTCGAATCTTCTTAAGTGGAGAAATTGAGTTCACAGGATTCTTTCTAAGAGATGCTCGGGGGCATGCGCAAAGTGATTTAGATGTCACCGATGCAGAGATCGATTTTCTTATTGTTGCCGCTCCCTGGCTTTATGGCTTTATTGGGGTCGAATATGACAATAGCGTGGATCCTGCTTTAAGCAATTCACGGATTGCCAATTCTCATTTTCATGCGAGCTCTCTCTTTATCACCTTTGGAGACTTTTCTGTTGCGCCGTGGTATGGAACGATTGGCCAAACGTTTCTCCCCTACGGGCAGTATTCTACCTTTGCAGCTGTCCATGAACCTCTTACACGGGTTCTCTTCCGCACTCTCCAGCGCGATGCCGCACTCGGGTTTTTCAACAACACGATTCAATTTGCTGCCTATGTCTTCAAGGGAGATAGTCATGCGGACTCTGGGAACAACATCAATAACTACGGTGTGAACCTTGGCGTTCACTTTAATATCAAAAAGCTCGACTGTAAGATTGCTGTAGGTGCCATTCGGAATGTGGCAGACTCGATTGGAATGCAAGACGCTTTTGGAGCCCCTTCTAATTCTGAAAAACTCCGCCATGTCACCCCAGGCATTAACGCCAATGGAAACTTTACAATTGGGAACTGGACATTCCTTTGTGAATACAATCAAGCGCTTCGCCCTTTCAGTCCGCGCGATGCGGCATTTAGCACCAATAGTGGAAGAACGTTTAAAGGGGCTCGTCCTCTTGCATTCGACGTTGAGGCGGCCTATGCCTTTAGCATTTTAAAAAAGCCCAGCTCAATTGCACTTGCTTACTCCCGGAGCTATGAATCCCTAGGGTTTAATGTCCCTAAAGAACGGATCACCTTGATTTGGGCCACCTATATTTTCCGTGGGAATCTCCTCAGTGTCGAGTTCAACTCTGACAAGCTGTACGGATCCAACGATCGCGCTGCTGGGAATATCGTTCCAGGACTCCCTTATTTTATTAATCCGCGCAACCTAGGTCATCGCGATTACTCTCTTACCCTGGATTACTTACTCTATTTCTAAGTTATACCTTTTATAAAAAATAACTT
>JAGROF010000108.1:0-6132 GCA_020440405.1 Chlamydiia bacterium | reverse complement strand
TCATCTCCAAACTCAATTTTCCCTCGAAAATCTCTGCGCTAATTCTGCAACTTATCTTTTACAAATGGTATTAATTTTGTTTAAAGATCTGAAATCAGCAACATTCTTACAATCAAATGTTTGTGGATTTCCGATTTTCCATCTTTAGTCATTCTTATCCAATAGAGTCCAAAAATTTCTATTTTCTATCTCAAAAACTTGTTAAGATCTATTCCAATTGCGTTTCAAAAGTTGGAATTTTTTAGCCTTTAAAACATGAAAAAACTACTCATCGCCCTCATTTTTTTATCTCAACTGATTGGAGAAGAAGTTCTCCACTTTGAAACCGCCACCCCAAAAGATGCGGAGCGCGCTGTCACTGTCAATTTTCAAGATGTTTCGATGTTAGAGTTCTTGCGTTTTGTCAGTGCAATTGCGGAAAAGAACTTTATCTATGATGAGGACATTCTCAACTTCAATATTAGCTTGGTAACGGGAAAAGCGACTGATCCGGAAAGCATTTTGAAGATCATGATTGAACTGCTTGATAAACAAGGCATTCGCACAGAAGAGAGAGGAGAATACTACCTCGTTGAAAAAATGGAAGAGTGGGAGCTTGAAGAAAGGAAAGAACAGAGACTTGCCAAAAGACGCGGCCGGAGAGAAGAGAAGGAGGAAGTCCGTTTGGTGAGTGATTCAAAAGGAGCTCAGATTCTTCCCTTTCATGAATTTGCAAAGAAGGGGGAATTTCATGTCTACAAACTACAGTACCATGTGGGCAATGAAATTCTCACCGCCATTAAAAATGCAGCTATTAGTATGAAAGCAAATCCCCATGCATCTCCAGAGCTTTTAAGAGCGATTGGATCGATGCAGTGGGTAGAATCGACAAACTCGATTCTCTATTCAGGAACAGAAGAAGGGATTGAAGAACTCACTGCGCTGATTGCCAGTCTAGATGTCCCCAAAAAGCAGGTCTTTATTGAAGTCCTTGTGATTGAAACAGACGTGCGGAAAGGGTTAGAGTTTGGGCTGGAATGGGGCGCAGGAGGACAATACCGTAATAAATTTGGGTATGGACTTGGTAATTTCCCCTCGACTCCGAGACAGTCGCCATTTGCGCAGACGTTTCAGGGTATCAATGCCACAAACACTCCGACAGGAACCGACCAGTTTCCTCTCGGGCGCGGCTTTGACCTCGGAGTCATTGGGGATATTATCCTCCATAAAGGACAGTCGTACTTTTCTCTTGCCTCCCTTGTCTCTGCTTTAGAAGCAGACCAAGATAGTACGATTATCCTCAATCAGAAAATCATCACTCAAGACAACAAACTCTCACGCATTTTTGTGGGAGATAACATCGCCTTTACTGGTTCTGTTGTCGAAACAGTGGGAGCAAGCCAGCAAACCTCTGCAAACATCGAATACCGTGACGTTGGCGTCAAGCTCAATATCACACCTCTCCTCGGAGATGAGGATGTGATTACTCTAGAGATTTCAGAAGAGATCACCAATGTCATTCCTAATTTAAATCGTGTCTCTGACTCCGCCAACGGAATCAATACGACAAAAACAGATATGGCAACGCAGGTGCATGTTCCCGACCAGAGCTTTCTTGTCTTGAGTGGAATGATTCGGAATACAAAAAGGGAACGCAAATCAGGAATCCCTTGTATGGGAGGGCTTCCTTTAATCGGTGCAGCGTTTAGCAAAACCACAACCGATGATGAAAAGCGGAATGTGATAGTCTTTGTCCGCCCTCAGATCATCCGGACAGGACAAGAATACAATCAAGTGACTGCCTACCAAGAAAAACAGTTTAAAGGAGAGTCGGCAAATCCCACGCAATTTCAAATGGGCGTCGACATGTTAAAACGTGAAGGAGAAAATTATGGAGCCAGTCGGCCCCCTCTGCCATTCGGAATCACAGCAGACAGCGCAGAACGATCCCGGTCCTGATCCTTCTCCATGGAAAGCCTTTATGGCGCAGTTTACCCCCATAGAACGCAAGGTTTTTCTTCGGAATATGAATCACCACTTTTCTCAAATGATCAATCGTGATCTCCGCAAGATGCGCGAAACCATGCGCAAGATGCGTGAAAATCTTTGAGCTGCTATGTTGTCGCCATGACAACATTTAAACGTGTTCTTCCTGTTTTTACCGTCTTATTTCTTGGGTATTTAGGGTTTGCGCTTGCCCAACCCTTATTTCCTCCTCTTTTCCTTGAGGCTGAGCACGCTTTTCTTCCCACATCAATGGGAACAGGGATGCGACGGATCCTTTTGGGGATCCTGTTTGCGATGTACCCTGCGGGGCAGTTTTTGGGAGCCCCTATTCTAGGAAAGCTCTCGGATAAATATGGAAGACGCCCTATCTTATTGATGTCTCTTTTGGCTGTCATTCCTGCGTTTATTAGCTCTGCCTTTTCTGTCCTCTATACCCTTCCAACACTCCTCTTTGTCAGTCGGTTTTTTAGCGGCCTGCTTGAGGGAAACATTGTCATTGCCCAAGCAGCTGTTGCTGATATCAGTGAAGATACTAAAACAAAGACGAAAAATTTTGGGTGGATCGTATCCCTCAGTAGTACAGCCTTTTTCTTTGGTCCTCTGATTGGAGGGAAGCTTGCCGATTCAACAGTCATTTCTTGGTTCCATTATGACACCCCCTTTTGGTGCGCAGGGATTTTAACGCTCATCGGCTACTTTGTTGTCTTTGCCCTCTTCAAAGAAACCCATCCCCCTGATCATGAAGTGGAAATTTCCCCTTCCACGATCGTCCGGACCTTTTCCGAAGGGTTTAAGATGAAAGCCCTCCGCATCACCTACACCGCCAATCTTTTTGTTTTTCTTGCGATGTTCTTCTTTTTGAACTTCTATTCTGCCTATCTTGTTAACCGCTTTGGGTTTTCTTTTTCTCTTCTCGGCGAAGTGAGTGCCTACCTCTCCATCCCTTTTATCATCTCTCCCCTATTTTTTGGCCTATTCGCAAAGTGGTGGACCTCTCGCCAAGCCATGCGCCTCGGTTCCCTTTGCATCTGCATCAGCTTCCTAATTTTTGTCATTCCCCCTTCTCCTTGGGCTCTCCTTGCTACCTTACTCCCTGTGGGGTTTTTCCTTGCCATGGGGTTTGTTTTTCCCGCTCTCATGGTCTCCGATGCCGTTAGCAAAAAACTTCAAGGGCAATCCTTAGGCACTAACCAATCTCTTCAGGTTTTTGGAGAAGCCGCCACAGCACTCGTTGGAGGATTTTTTATGGCCAAAGCAAATGTGTTTCCTATTTTTGCCGGAGTCTTTTGCGCCATTATCGCTGCCTTTATCCTCTTCATCTCTCCCCCCAAACAAAAAAACACACTTTGACTCTATGATGGAACTTTGGGGATACGTCTGCGCTTTTTGAAGAAAAGGGCTAAGATGATGAGGATGACAAAACTCCACCCCCCTAGCCAAAAAATGTCATTGAGGGAAAGGATTGTGGCTTGCTTCCATGCCATTTGGTCAGCAATCGTGAGTGCTTTCTTTCCAAAGATCCCGACTTGTTTTAGGTCTGAAAATAGGCTCCTACTGATAGGATTGTAGGGGTTGATGCTATCGACAAGGTTGCTATGGTGGTAAGTTCCTCTTCTTTCCCAGATGGTGACAAAGACAGAGGCCCCCACTCCTCCCATTAAAATCCGGAAAAAATGGAAGATTCCTGTTCCCATGTTCAGTTTTTCATGAGGCACTCGGGCAAAGGTAATCGCTGTAATGGGAGCCAGCCACACACAGATTCCAACCCCTAAGAGCAAGCGAGAGTAAGCAATCACTTTAAAAGAGACAGCCGTTGTAAAGCTGCTAAAGTAAAAAAGGACAGCTCCATAGCATATAAAAGATAGCACAACAAGAAGTCTGAGGGAAACATAAGACATGAGCCGCGCCACAAAAATGACGGTAAAGAATGGAAGAATTCCCATGGTTGATACTGCAAGTCCTGCGACTTGTGCTGTATATTCCATGCTCTCTTGAAGCCAAAGAGGCGTGATCACAATCACTCCAAAGAGAACCATATAGGACAGCGCTGTAGTAGCTGTCCCGATGGCAAAGTTGCGATTCTTAAACATGGTTAAATCGATAATGGGGGTCTTATGGAATTTCTCCCAAATGAAGAGGAAGATAAAGGAAAGGAGAGAAATCACGGAAAGAGCGCGAATGATATTCGACCTCCACCAGTCGAGCTCTTGCCCTTGATCGAGAATGATTTGGAGCGCCGTGACTGCAAAGGCTAGCAAGAGAATTCCCACCCCATCAATTTGAACTTTTTCAATGCTTGACTCCCTCTTCTTATAAAGGGCCCTCACAACAATCGTACAAAAAATACCCACAGGAATATTGATAAAGAAGATCCAAGGCCACGAGTAATTAAAGGTGATCCATCCCCCCAAAATGGGACCGGCAATGGGGCCGACAACAGCAACCATATTCCAAAGCGCTAGAGCTAGGTTTCTTTTCTCTTTAGGAAAACTCATCAACATCAAGCTTTGCGATAGGGGGATCAAGGGACCAGCAACAAACCCTTGAATGAAGCGCATGACAACAAGCATGGGCATGCTAATGGATAGTCCACACAACCAAGAAAAAAAGGTAAAAAGCGCAACAGAAAAAACCATGGTCCGGATCGATCCCAAACGACGGGTAATCAGTCCGGTGAGAGGAAGGCAAATAGCATTCCCTACAGCAAACATCGTGATGACCCAAGTCCCATCAGTCACACTGGTCGCCAAGTCCCCTGCAATATAGGGGATTGAAACGTTAGCAATGGAATAGTCCAGAACCTGCATAAAGGTGCAGAGGGAAAGAGCAATCGCACCAGCAAATAGGGCAAATCCTGTCAAAGGATTACCTTGCATATGCACCAGCGTTTTGTTGAATAATCGCTTCGATAATTTTGAGGGCTCCCTCTTCTTGCTTCCCGTAGATTTGCGTGTGATAAATAGGAATTAAGCGAGGGGCTTCTGGAAGCATTTCTCCTTTGGCATCATGGATATCCACGGTGGCATTCATCGATAGCCCCAGCCAAAGGGGATACTTCTTTAGTTGTTGTGGATCCAAACTCACCCGAACAGGAACCCTTTGGACAATTTTGATCCAATTTCCTGTTGCATTTTGAGGAGGAAGAATGGAAAAGGTATTTCCTGTTCCAGGATTGATTCCGACAATTTTTCCATGAAACACGACCCCCCCTCCATAGAGGTCAGAAGTGAGATGCACACTTTGCCCGATCCGCACCTTCGACAGCTGCACCTCTTTATAGTTGGCATTGACCCAAAGCTCATTCAAAGGAACCACTGCAAGAAGGGGCTGTGAAACTTCCACATACTCTCCTAGTTGTGCCGTCCGCATCGCTACATACCCATCACTAGGAGCTAAAATCGAGCACCTTTGAAGACTGACGAAAGCATCTTTGACTTGATCCGCAGCCTTTAAAACCAAGGGATGGGTTCTAAGGGTAGTGTTTTGCACTTCCGCAATCGCAGCCTGCAGCATGAAGTCTGTCGCCTGCCTAGCAGCTTTTGCACTGACGAGATTTGCTTCAACATGTTCGAATTCCTCTCGAGACACCCCTCCTATTCCAACAAGATTCACGCGGTTTTGATAGTCTTTTTCCGCTTTAAAAAGCGCTGCATCTCTTTGAACGAGTTCTGCTTCTAACTCATCCACCTTTAAATACATCTGAATCACAGAGCGCACTGTATCTCCCAATGCATTCTGACTTTTTTCAAAAGCGATCTGATAGTCGGTTTTATCGAGCTCAATGAGTACTTGCCCCTCCTGCACATAATCGGTGTCATCGACATTGATCGACATCACGATCCCAGGGACCTGTGGAGTGATCTCTATCAAGTTGCCGTGAACATAGGCGTCATCGGTATACTCTTCAAAGCGAAGAACAGTGAGCCAATACAAGAAAATTGCAAGAGCAATCAGAAGGATTCCTGCAGACACCCAAAAGAAGATCACATTTCGCTTAGAGGGTGTATGCGAATTATAATGGTTCATATTTTTAGCCTTTTTCAATTAATTTTCCTTCTCGAATTCGCCAACTTATTCAAAGTTGGCTGCATTCTCCGAAGAAAAATTTCTTTAAAAAATGCAAAAAAATCTGAACTCAATCTAATT
>JAGROF010000107.1 GCA_020440405.1 Chlamydiia bacterium | reverse complement strand
TCGATTCCAATCACACGGGGCATAGGTTAAAATCCTTCTTTAAATCTTTTATTTGTGGATACGATGTTACCATACTGCGAAAAAGTAATCAATGGTTTACATCCGACCCGTAATTCTTCCTCTTTTCATGAAGCCATCATACCGCTTCATCAAGAGGTGAGACTCGATCTGTTTTGTCGTATCTAGGATGACTCCCACTAGAATCAATAGGGAGGTTCCTCCAAAAAAATGACTGATCGATTGATCTACACTTAAAACTTTACCTACTAATGTAGGAAGAATCGCAATGAGGGCGAGGAACGTCGCACCCGCTAAAGTAATGCGATTCATCGTCGATTCTAAAAATTCCTGCGTGGGCCTTCCCTGACGGATTCCAGGGATAAAGGCTCCATTCTTCTTCATATCAGAGGCAATCTGCTCAGGGTGAAACTGCGTTGCCGTCCAAAAGTAAGTAAAGAAGAGAATCAGGATAACAAAGAGTAAGGTATACACCCAACTTCCTGGAGAAAGCATATTGACGACATTCGAAAGCCAAGATCCCTTACTGAGGAATTGAGCAATCGTCGCTGGAAACATCAGGAGAGACGAAGCAAAAATCACAGGAATAACTCCTGCATAATTAATCTTAAGCGGGATATGGGAGCTTCCTCCCTGACTTTCTCGTCTTCCCACAACCCTTCTAGCATATTGCAAGGGGATTTTCCGGGTTCCTTGAATGATCAAAATGGTTCCTAAAATGATCGCAACAAAAACGATCGCAAGGATCACAATAGAAGAAAACGTCATTTGTCCAGGTTCTTGAGAATCCAAATTGAGCTGGCGGATAATTGTCCCTAATGTACGCGGTAAAGAGGAAAGAATTCCAATCGAAATGATTAAGCTAATTCCATTTCCAATGCCTCTCTCTGTAATCTGCTCCCCAATCCACATGAGGAAAAGGGTTCCAGTGCTCATTGTTGCCATCACAACGAGAAAGAAAAGCCAGGGAAATCCGAAAATTTGAGAAGCTAAAAGCTCAGGAACAATGATTCCAGGGTGCGATAGATTTAAACTTAATGCATACTTTGCAAGAAGCATCGATTGGAAAAGTGCCAAAACAATCGTTAGCATTCGGATCCCTTTTCCCATCTTTCGCTTACCTGCATCACCATTCTCTCGAATCTCTCTTTGCAGAGAAGGAATGACAGCAACCAAAATCTGCATAATAATCGAAGCTGAGATATAGGGCATCACCCCTAAAGCAATGACCGTCATCTGAGCAAAAGCTCCTCCAGAGAAGATATCCACGAGTTGAAACAGGTTTTGGCTTCCTCCCGTGAGTTGGCGGAAGACCTGAAAGACTTCATCTCCATTGATCCCAGGAACGGGAATGTAAGCTCCAATCCGACAAACAACAAGCATCAGCAAAGTAAAGAGAATTTTAGTCTTTACTTCTTCGATCGAGAAAATCTTTTTTATCGCTTGAAGCATACTTACCTAGACGCGTTTAAATTCGATGCCTTGCTTCTCAAGCTTAGCAATCGCGTTTTTTGAATACCGATTGGCTTCAATCACAACCTTCTTTGTAATCTCACCACTCGCGAGGACTTTAAATCCTCCTTTCATACGGCGCATGGGGAACCCTTTTTCCATTAGGGTCTTTTTGCTAACCACTTCTCCATCTTCAAAGGCATCATTGATCCGCCCTAGATTGATTTCATACACAGGAACTTTAAACTGTGCATTCGAAAACCCACGATGAGGAAGTTTTTGGAAAAGAGGCAGTTGTCCTCCTTCTTTTCCTCCACGAATCTTATAACCCGATCGTGATTTATCCCCTTTATGCCCACGGCACGAGGTTTTACCCATTTTTGAACCAGGCCCTCGACCCTTTCTCTTTCTGCGCTTGGGCTTTCTGTGGGTGTCTTTTAACTCTGATAATTTCATACAGCTGCTCCCCTTGCATCCAGTGTCGCTTGTCTGTTTCTAAGATTTATAAGTGCTTGGAAGGTTGCCCGCACTTGATTAAGAGGGTTGTTAGACCCCAGGCTCTTTGCAACAACATCCTTAATTCCACTTACTTCAAGGACGGCTCGAATCTTTGAGCCTGCAATAATTCCTGTTCCTTCTTTCGCAGGCTTCAAAAGAACACGCGCCCCATCCCAATCTGTAATTAACTCATGAGGGATTGTGGTTCCTTCTAGCTCGAAAGAAAGGATATTCTTTCGTGCTGACTCCCCCCCTTTACGGATGGCATCTGCAACTTCATTGGCTTTCGCAAAGCCTACTCCTACACGACCATTGCCATCGCCAACAATAACAAGGGCAGAAAAGCTAAATTTACGCCCTCCCTTCACCACTTTTGAACAGCGGTTGATATAGAGGACCTTTTCTTCAAATTCAGTCTCGAAATCTTCTTCTCTTTTGCCTTTCTTCGCCATGAATGTTCCTAAAATTTAATTCCTTTTTCGCGAGCGGCATTGGCAAGCTCAGCGATAATTCCATGATACTTAAGTCGTCCACGATCAAAGACAACCTGATTGATCTTCTTTCCTTGAGCCAGCTCTGCAATCTTTTCACCTACTACGCGTGCTGCCTCTTTCGACTTTTTCTTTCCCTTGAGCTCTTTGGCAAGGGTACTATAGCTTGCAAGGGTAACTCCCTTTTCGTCATCAATCAATTGGACTGCAATATGGCTCAGTGATTTAAAAACCGAAAGACGAGGACGCTCAGCTGTTCCTCTAAGCTTCTTCCTCACACGCAAGCTTCGCTTCTTTCGAACAGTATTACGTTTTTTTAGATTTAGATGCATCTTTTACTTTCCTTTTGCCGATTTACCTGCTTTCTTACGCACATACTCATCCACGTAACGCACTCCCTTTCCTTTATAAGGTTCAGGAGGCCGCATCGCACGAACGTCCGCTGCAAATTGCCCAACAATTTGCTTATCGATTCCTGTCACGGTGATCAGTGTGCTCTTTTCAACAGCCACTTGGATCTCAGAAGGAATTTCAATTTGCGAAGGATGTGAAAATCCCAGCTGAAGGTCCAGAACATTTCCTTTTACCGCTGCTCTATATCCAACACCAATTAAGCTCAGCTGCTTTTCAAAGCCTGTGCTGACTCCAATAACTGCATTGTTGATGAGTGACCAGTGGAGACCATACATAGGCTTTGGAAGTCCTGATGTTTCATCATAATTGACAGTGATCTGCCCTTCTTCCACTTTAACGGAAATTCCTTCTGGAATTTTCCGCTTTATCGTCCCCTTAGGACCTTTCACTTCTACTTCTCCTTTTGAGGCTTTTACTTCTACGCCTTTAGGAAGAAGAATGGGTGTTTTCGCTAATCGTGACATGTTATTGATTTCCTAATTTTACCAAACTAAACAGAGGAGTTCTCCACCCGCTTTCATTTCTCGTGCTTTTTCCCCTTCTAATACTCCAGATGGGGTTGATAAGATGGCAATTCCAAGCCCACTAAATACTCTAGGAATGTCTTGGTATCCTACATAGCTACGCAGACTGGGTTTCGACATCCGCTTCAGACCATGAATCACACAATCTCTTGTGTTCTTAATATACTTCAGGAAGATCCGAATCTGATGCTTTTTCTCATTCACGAGAAAATTGTTCACATATCCCTTCTCTTTAAGAACAGCAATGATATTCTGGTTGAGCTTACTAAACTTCACATCGACATACTTATGTTTTGCGTCTTTAGCATTTCGAATTCTTGTGAGTAGATCTGCGACTGTATCCGTAACTGCCATTTTATCCTCTAATTTTCTCTCTTATATGGAAGGCCAAGCTGCGTTAGAAGCTCAAGGCATTCCTCTTCTTTCTTTGCGGTTGTCACAAAGGTAATATTCATCCCTTGATCTCTCTTGACCTCATCCAGATTGAGTTCTGGAAACATCTGTTGATCGGAAAGGCCTAAAGAATAACTTCCACGCTTGTCTCCTTTTTTAGGAAATCCACGGAAGTCTCGAATCCGAGGACAGACAATGTTTGAAAAGCGGTCGAAAAAATCATACATCCGCTTTCCTCTAAGTGTCACCTTAGCCCCAACGGCTTGTCCTTCCCGCAACTTAAAGTTTGCAACAGACTTCTTCGCACGCGTTACAACAGGTTTTTGCCCTGAAATCAAAGCGAGTTCTTTGACACAATCCTGAATCACGTTCTTATCCTTTAACGCCTCCGCAATTCCCATGCTGATGACAATTTTCTTCAGCTCAGGAATATTCATTGGGTTCGAGTAAGCGAACTTCTCTTTCAGGGATTTCTTAACTTCTTCTTCGTATTTCTTTTTTAATCTAGACATCCTATGCCTTTACAGGTTTTTTTAGGGTTCGATAGCTGACTTCTTTACCATTATCGTCATAGACAAGCTCTTTTGAGCCATCTTTTCCTAGTTTCACATTCAGCTTAAGCTTTTTGCCATCCCCATTACAAAGGGCTACATTGGAGATGTGGATGGGCTTTTCCATGCTCACAATTTCAGACTTTTGTCCTTGCTGGTGTGCTTTCATATGCCTTTTGCATACATTCACTCCCTGTACAAGGATACGGTTATCCTTCTTTCCAAGGACCTCGCCCACCTTTCCCCGATCATTCCCGCTGATGACAAGGACTTTATCTCCTTTCTTAATCCATTTCTGCTTCATCTCAAAGTTCCTCTCTAAATCACTTCGGGTGCAAGTGAACTGATTTTAATAAATCCCTTTTCACGTACTTCTCTTGCCACAGGGCCAAAAATACGTGTGCCTTTAGGGTTCTGCTTATCATCTACAAGAACACAGCTGTTATCATAAAATCGGATCATAGAACCATCTTTCCGACGGATATAGCTCTTTGTCCGAACAATTACAGCTTTAATCACATCCCCTTTCTTGACATTCCCTTTGGGATCCACTTCTTTTACTGAGCAAACGATTGTGTCGCCAACATAGGCATACCGTCTTCTTGTTCCTCGCAGAACCTTAAAGCACTTGACGCGCTTAGCTCCGCTGTTATCTGCTACTTCTAGTTCTGTTTCTTGTTGAATCATCGTTTCTCACTTTCTACATTTTTTTTATGAAAGGACGTCTACTACAATCCAGCGCTTTAACTTCGAAAGAGGGCGCGTTTCTTGAATTCTCACTTTCTGCCCAGCTTTTAGGTCATTTTTTTCATGGTGTGCATAGTATTTCTTACTGCGCTTGACCACTTTCTTGTAGCGGGGATGAGGAATCGTTCTTTCGACATTGACAGTCACTGTCTTGTCCATTTTTGCTGAAACAACAATTCCTTCTCTTGTCTTCTTTCTTCCTTGAGCTTCCATAATCTCTTATGCTGATCCTTGGTTCTTCTTTTGGCGCAAAACAGTTAAGAGACGCGCCCGATCTTTTTTCTTTTCTTTGAGCTCGTGCGGCTTTTCAAGCTTACGTGACACACGGAGTTCATTTATGAGCTCAAAAATTTCTCGACAGGTATCCTCATACTGTCCTTCAAGCTCTTCAACGGATTGATTGATGAGGTCTTTTGCCTTTAACATTCTTCGTTCTCCTTAGAGGGTGTATGCGAATTATAATGGTTCATCTTTTAGCCTTTTCTAATTAATTTTCCTTCTCAAGTTCGCCAACTTATAAAAGTTGACTGCATTCTCCGAAGAAAAATTTCTTTAGAAAAT
>JAGROF010000106.1 GCA_020440405.1 Chlamydiia bacterium | reverse complement strand
GCCCTCTTTGGAGCAACTTAGCGCTCAGTGCCCGAAAATACTTCAGAGGCGATGAGCGAAAAATCTTGCATTGGGGACTCGATCTTTCTGGAGGAAAGACTGTCGAGATTCAGCTGCGAGACAGTAACAATAAAGTTGTCACAAGTGATGCAGATATTAAACAGGGCATTGATGAGCTCTATGGGCGTGTCAACAAGATGGGAGTCTCTGAAGTCACCATCCGCCAAGAAGGCTCAAACATCACATTAGATTTTCCCAGTGCTCAAGGGTTATCTGCTGCAGACCTGGTGAAAGCCTCTTCGATGTATTTCCACATTGTCAACGAAAAGTTCACAAACAACAACAGAGATTTAGCACCAGCTGTGCACCAGTTCTTACAAGATATCTGGAATGAAGCTGTGGTGACTAACCGCAAAGACATTGAAAGCATCAATCAGATTGCTTGGAAGCATCTTTATGGAGACACGATGGACACTGAAATGGCCCAGCCGGTCAGTGAAGCCGCTAAAGAACTCTATCGCCAAGGACTCCGCCTAGCATCTCCGCAAGACCGTGGATCCAACAGCCAGTTCAACGACGCCATCTCCAAAATCGCGATTTATCGTGGAGAAAACTTTGCCGATTGGCACGGGCAGACCCACCCCTTATTGGTTGTGATGAATAATTATGCGCTTGAAGGGGCAAATCTAACCGATGTTCATGCGGCTTATGACCCAACAAAAGGGAACTTCCTCGCCTTTAATGTGAAGGGAACACAAGTCTTATCAGATGGGCAAAAGACAAACCCTCGCAATGACTTATACAATTGGACAGCCCCCTTCTCAAAAGAAAAAATCCAAGGCACACCGTTGGATCGTTTTTCTCATGGAGAAGGATGGCGCATGGCAGTCATTTTAAATGGATCGGTTGTCAACACAGCAACAGTCAGCTCTCCTCTTCGAGATAGCGTCTCAATCTCAGGAAGTTTTACACAACGGGAAGCAAACCGTCTGGAAGCAGATTTAAAAGCTGGATCCCTCACGTTTGCTCCTCATATCCTTTCAGAAAAGAATGTGAGCCCTGAATTAGGACTTAGAGACCGCACGATGGGAATTGTCGCAACGATTGTGGCACTTGCTCTCGTTATTCTTGTCATGGTTGGCTACTACCGCTTCGCTGGGGTGGTTGCTTCCGTTGCTGTCCTTTTCAACCTCTTGATTATTTGGGCGACGTTGCAAAACATTTCTGCAACCGTCACACTTGCAGGAATTGCAGGGATTATTCTGACTGTCGGGATGGCAGTAGATGCAAATGTTCTGGTTTTTGAGAGGATCCGAGAAGAATTTGCAATTTCAGGACGGATTGCACAAGCGGTTCATGCAGGGTATAAAAAAGCCTTTTCAGCCATTATCGATTCAAACATCACAACAATCATTGCAGCACTCATTTTACTGCATTTTGACTCCGGCCCCATTAAAGGGTTTGCGATCACGTTGATCATTGGGATTGTTTCATCCATGTTTACAGCGCTTTTCATGACACGCTACTTCTTTAGTGGCTGGGTAGAAAACCCCAAACATAAAGCGTTAAAGATGGCTAACCTCATCAAGAAAACTCAGTTCAATTTCCTGAAATATGGAAAAGTCAGTCTCTATACCACGATTGCTGTCGCTCTCGTTGGAGGCTACTTAATTGTTTCTAAACGTAGCTCGATGCTAGGAATGGACTTCACAGGAGGCTATTCCGTCACCTTAGAAGTGGAGCCCAAAGGAGAAGAGAACTATCAAGCACAAGTCGAAAAAGCTCTTCTTGCTGCAGGAATCGCGGCCCAAGATGTTCAAGTCCGCTCCCTTTCTCCTTCTAACTATATTAAGCTTCTTCTTGGACGAAGTCTGGATCAAGCAGGAAAACCTTTCTATGACATGCCTCTTGAGACTGACCAAAAAGACATCTCTTTTGCCTATCAAAATAACCCTCGCCTGGTTTGGGTGGTAGATGCGCTTGAAAAGAGCGGAATTGCTCTCACGCCTCAATCGGTAAAACACCTAGACAGCAACTGGACAAGTATTAGTGGCCAAATGTCTAATGCTATGAGAAATAGTGCGATCTTTGGACTGTCGATTGCTCTCATTTGTATTCTGGCCTATATCACATTCCGCTTCGAATTTAAGTATGCAATCAGTGCAACCTTAGGTCTTGCGATTGATGTCGCCGTCACGATGGCAATCGTTAGCATTCTTCATGCATTTGGGACACCTGTACAAATTGACCTCAATACGATTGCAGCATTGATGACAATCATTGGATACTCTCTCAATGATACGATTATTATCTTTGACCGTATTCGAGAAGATCTTAAGAAAATGCGCAAACATTCCTTTAAAGATGTTGTGAATCACGCTTTAAATGTCACGCTTAGCCGAACTGTGATGACATCGGGGACAACTTTAGTTGTTCTCTTAGCGCTCCTTTTCCTAGGAGGGAGTGCAATCTTTGGCCTTTCTCTTGTGATGGTCATTGGTGTGATCTTTGGAACCTTTTCTTCTCTTTTTGTTGCGGCACCTCTTCTTCTTTTCTTCCATAAGAAAGAGAAAGCAAAAGCTGAAAAGTTGGCGATGCATGAAAATTAACGTGGCCAAAGCCTGTTAAACATGCTAAAGTTTTATTAAATAATCGCGAGAATTTTCACTTTGAAAGAGGCAGAAGAAGAAAGCCAAAACCTTTTATGGGTTTATCCTGACTACAAGCCAGATTGGTGCCAGTCTATTATTCAGGAATTCAATATCCATCCTGTCACAGCACAAGTTTTGATTTCCAGAGGGTTTGAGTCTTTTGAAGAAATCTATAA
>JAGROF010000105.1:2915-3477 GCA_020440405.1 Chlamydiia bacterium | reverse complement strand
CGCAATTCTATACCCTTTTGACCATTTCGTCTCACCATCCTTGGAACGTTCCCAAACACTACCAGGGTCCCACCTTTGGAGAAGAACCAGGAGAATATACCCCCAAATATCTTCAAACCCTCCATTATACCGATGCCTGTATCGGTCACTTTCTTAAAGAACTAGAAGATGAAGAAGTTTTGCTTTTTATTACAGGAGACCATGGATGCTTTTTAGGGGAGAATGACGCAGGGTTTGAATACAAGCGGGGAGTCCATCCCGATAATTTTCATGTTCCGTTAATGATTTATGGAAAAGGGAGAACTGAGGGGCAGCAAATCGATACTTGGGGATCTCATGCCGACTTTCTTCCCACCATTCTTGATCTCTTTGAATGGAGGGGAAAGCACCATTCGATTGGGAAATCTTTGCTCCGCCGAGAGGATCGAGCACCGGTTTTTTATCACAACCCTTCTCATCAAGCGGGGAAAGTCTATGCCAAAAATGCGCAGCCTGAAGTAGTTGAAACCTTTGAAGAGATGATGAAGATGCTGTTTCAGTCAGGAGCCCTTGCTCCGCCATC
>JAGROF010000105.1:0-2747 GCA_020440405.1 Chlamydiia bacterium | reverse complement strand
CTCTCAATCAATCGCTCCGTCTCACTGATCGGGGGGTTCAAGAGGTGATCCGTCAATGTCCAGGGCTTGTCTCTCTTGACCTGTCTCATTGTCCTTTGCTGACACAAAAGTGCCTTGAAACCCTCCCGGAGACTTTTTATGCTTTGAACTTAGCGGGAACAGACATTTCCTTCCAAAAGTCGATTAAAGATTTGGAAATTTTGAAAGTAGAACGGACCCCCTTTTCGTCTGAGGAGCTAAGAAAACTGCCAAAGCTTTGCCCCCATCTGTTGACACTTCAGCTTTCTTATTCCCCTTTTACCGGGAAGGAGATTCGGGAGGCCATCGAGCACCTTCCCCTCTATCGGTTGACCCTTGATGAATGTGATGCCCTAGAAGATCAGGAGGCTCAGGAGCTATTGGCTCCCCATCCCCATCTCCGTTTTTTACATTTAGAGCGGTGTCATCATCTCACCGATGCCCTTTTCCTTAGCCTCAAAGAGTGCAGATTGCGTCATTTAAGCTTGCGAGGGGCATATCGACTTACCGATAGAGGACTGGAGGCTCTTTTAAAACTTCCTTTAGATGCGTTAGAGATTCAGGGGTGTGCGAATTTCACGGATCGAGGCCTTGCTGCCGTTGAAGCAGCGCAAGAAAAGTTTTCGAAATTGCAAATCAATACGTGATGACGGCAGAAATGACGCCGCTATAGAACTGAGAAGCATTCTTCCCCGCAAGGGTAAACCAGGCGCCCCCAATAATCCCAAAAAACTCGTTGTAGTTGTACTCAATGGCAGGAGCAAAGCTAATTTGGTGAGAAGTAGGAGTGCCTATTTGAGCTCCCCCCTTTTTTCCGGAAAAATGGCTAGGAGTGACAAGTGTATAGAGGGTGTCGAATGCAAATCCCCAGTTGCGAGTGATCGTATATTCTCCTGAGAGGTAGAAGTTATAGGTTTTTCCAGGGCGAACATCCCCCTCGGTATCGGGAGCCCCTCCATACGCATTGATGCCCGAGACATGGACGGTTGAAGCCCATAGAATTGACTCAATCGCCCAGCGGAGGCGGAAGTAATGATTGACAGCCATCTGGAACGTCTTTTGGAAATCAAAGGTCAAGCCAGACTGGTAAGAGCCTTGTCCACTACTATCTGTCCCATGCTTTTTAGGATTCAGTTTATCGTATTGCCCAAGGGGGAAAATCTGTTGGATGCGGATGCGAAGATCGGGGATCCAAGAACCTTCTCGTTGCCTGAGTGCTTGAATCCCTAAGAAAAAGGGGGTATCGCTCAAGCGTATGGAGGTCGAGCCCTGACTTGTTTGAATGACAAAGGCAGGAAGGGTCTCAATGTCCATAAAAGTGGCGATTCCATACGTAATATCGATAAGAGGCTGAATGGCCCAAAGATCAGGGGTGTTAACACGGTTCCAACGGGTATCAAATGTTCCAAAATTGTTTGTCACAAAAAGGTAAGGTTGCCAACTCACTTGGCGCAGTTCATTACACGTGGCACTTGGAGCTAAAAGAGGGCCCGTAAACCAAGGAATCGTCCAGACTTCTTGAGCATAAAAAGTCAGGGGAACAAAGAGGAGAAGCACCAATTTCCTGAGCATTTCTTTTGTTTAACAAAAATATGAATTTGGATGTAGCAGAAAATCCCTTAAGGAGTTAAGATAGAAAAGAATTCTTATTGGGTATATTTGAGATGGTGCGCCTCATCTTTCTTCTGTCGCTTTTTTTTATGCCGTTTGCGATGGCTGACCTCCCTCAAATCCGGATCCTTGACCTCCTTCCTTATTTTGTACAACCCCCTATGGTGGACCCTTGCCTCCCGAAAGATTTTGAGCTAGGCAAGCAGGAGGACGATCCCTACTTTTCTAAAGGATATTATTGGGGCAGCCAGAAGAGTTTGGCAGACTTCTTCCAAGATCCTAGCCAGCTAAAAGGCTGCTTAATTCGCGCGCAGGTAGCTTCGACTGTGAAGCAATTGGGGCATGATCGTTTTTCCAATGACGGAAATATGCAGGATTTGAGCGCGGCAGGATTTACCGAGATCAAGGTCAAGAAAGGGCAGTGGGGGATTTTTCCCTATCGAGAGCTTCAAGCAAAAGGGCCTAAGGGAAGGCGCTATTACCAGATGTGGGTAGGATTAAACTCTAAAGAAGGAGCCACCCTTCTTCTTCAGTTCCTCTACCCTGAATACCTTAATGAGCCGACCCAGACTCAAAAAAGTATATGGGAAAACTTTGTGAAGAAAACCGACCTAATGAGTTTGAATGATCTGATGGTCGTGCGTAATCTATCTACCTCCTCTCAGCGATACTCTGAAGAGGGACTAGAGCAAAAGATTGCCCTTCGGGTGGAAAAACGGCGATGGGATCAAAAATATTTGATTCAAGCAGACAATGTGGAGCACTTTTCTGTTTTATCCCTAAAAGAAAGAAGTTTTTTGAAAGACCTCTCCTTTGGACAGCCTTTCATTGAAATCGATGTCCAATTGGGGCTTAAAGGGGAAAGTGAAACTAAAGAAACAATTAGAGTTGGTTGTCAAGTCGTTGATTCTTTCGCGTTTGAGTCAAAAATGCTTCAAATTGATCGTTTCCAAGAAAACGGAAAAATTCTCCTTTTTTATTGATCAATTCTTAATATTTTCTTAAAATGTTTAGCACTCATACACACCATGATTCAAAAGTTGGTTTTTGACTGTGTCGACTTAGCTTCAAAATTCTTGTTCTCGCTCGCGCCTTGCCTCTTGGGCAATGGTCGCTCG
>JAGROF010000104.1 GCA_020440405.1 Chlamydiia bacterium | reverse complement strand
TGTCTAAAGCTTTTCGGCGATGAGAAATTCGATTCTTTGTTTCCTCATCCATTTCGGCAAATGTCTTATTATAATCATATTTTAGGAAAAGGGGGTCGTACCCAAAACCTTGGCTTCCTCTTGGTTTTAGAAGAAGAAAACCTTCACAAGACCCTTTGACTTGAGTTTGAATCCCATCTGGAGAAGCAAGCGCAAGCGCACACACATAGTACCCTGTTCTTTCACTTTCCTGGATGGGGTCCAAAGCTTTAATAAGCTTAAGGCGATTATCTTTATCTGACGCATTGTTTCCAGCATAGCGGGCACTGTTCACACCAGGTTCGTCTTGCAAGGCAGGAACAACAAGACCTGAGTCATCGGCAATCACCCACTTCTTTAAGGCGTTTGCTGCATGGGTGGCTTTAATAAAGGCGTTTTCTTCGAATGATGCTCCTGTTTCTTCAGGAGGTTGGTATTCGGGAAAATCGAGAAGAGACAAAAAATCAAAAGGATAATGAGGTTTCAAAATCGCTTTGATTTCCCGAATTTTGTGAAGATTTGTAGAAGCAATAACAATTTCCATAAGACTATTCCAATATTAAAGCGTTTCGAAATAATTCCTCAATTGGGAGATTAAGAGTTCTTTCCCTTGAATCGAAATCTTTTCCCCTACCTTTTTTCCCATCAGGCTCTGAGCAAGCTTTGACTGAAAGGAAAGAATGTGCTTTTCAGGATCAGCTTCCCAAGGGCCTAAAAGAGTATAGGAAACCTGCTCTCCTTTATCATCTTGACAGTCAATGATCACACCGACGCCAACCTTGTCTGTCGAGACATCATTTACTGTAAGAATCCGTGCGCGATTAAACTGCTCTGAAAGTGTGCGAAGCTCAGTTTGCAATCGATCTCTCCTTTCTAGAGCAGCCTTGAACTCAGCATTTTCCCTTAAATCTCCTAAAGCTCGAGCATCTTCAATTTCTTTTGCATTTTCTACAGTTTCCACTGTTGAAATTTCTTTGATGCGGTCTTTAACCTTGCGGTACCCTTCTTGGGTTGTCCAAATCATATTTTCTTCTTCATTAGAGTCTGTATCGTACTTCTTCCCAAGTTTTGCTAAAGAGGGGTGGACCACTTCAGCAAGGGAGTGGAAAATCTTGATGTCATGGTCCGTAAAGCTTTGACATTTCGTTGCAAGCAGGAGAAATTCTTGAACGGCCTCTTTAGAAGCATTTTTGAAGATTTTGCGTACATTGCTATACCGCTGCGTAATGAGAAAAGTCAGAATCTTTTTAATGAGGTCGCGGTATCCGGTCGATTGTTCTAGATGGCTGAGCAAAATCAGAAGCGATTCGAAAAACCGATTTTTCCCTTCTTGATCTGAAAGAGGGAAGGAAGTGTCCTTCATAATCTTCTGGAAGTACCATAGAAGCACTTGTGGGTAACGAGTAGGAAAGGCCAAGAGTTCTTGAAGTTTTTCAGAAACCTCGGCGTCTTTTTTTGCCTTTAACAGTTCTGTAAGAATGTAATCCCTAAGAGGGTTTTGATCAATCATCAAGAGGAGATTGAGAAAATAAACCTGCCAATCTTCTCGGAGTTTCCGAACTTGGATCAGAGCTCTTTTTTTGAAGGCAATGATATCGATATCTTTGATGACATCTTCTGGGGAAGTAAATCGAGTAATGAGTTCTTTGACCGGAAGGTAATCTTTCCCCTCAGCTAGATCTTCCATGAAAAAGTGAAGTTGAAGCTCTTGAGCATCCGTAATCTCTCCAGTAGAGAGGGCTTCTTTTAGTTTTTCCTCAAGATTCTTTCGAAACTCTTCATTCTTGATGGTTTGAGGAAAGTCGCGGAGGAAGGAATAGATCATGTGAATGAGAGTAGAAGCGTCGGGTTTTTTCTCGAGCGCTTTATGGAGGCGATCTTCGTGAGCGACTTCAGTTTCTCGCAACTTGAAAGGTTTTCGAATATCTTGGGGTGTTTCCACCATGGTGTCTTTTTTAATTTTTGCGCGGGCGGTTTGCCACCAGCGCGCCCATTCATCTGCAGGGATGACGAGCTCGCACAACTCGTCTTTGATTTCTGCTGCTGTTGAGGGGCCTAAGTCACGGAGGAGGCAATGAATCACTTCCACAGGATTTTTCTTTGCCCGTTCTTCTAACTCATCGGGATTCCCAAAACGAAGGGCTAAAAAATGATCGTTAGGAATGGGGAGCAACGTGTTAAAGGCATTTTCAAAGGAAAGATCCTTTGTTCCTCCAACGTAATCGAATTCAATGGAGAGTTGTTCTCGCAAAAAAGAGAGATCCATAATCTCTCCGACCCCCCAACCTCCGGTATGAAAGACAAAGTGGCCCTTCTTCAAGTGAGTCAAGAGTTCGTAGTTACTAATGGCTCCTTGGAAGACTTTCATTTCCCGGAGTCCTATCAGACGAATTTTGTCACTGAAGTAAGAGTCGTTAGGATTTCGTTCCCTAAGGTAATTGAATGCAAGAGTGCCTAACTGAGGAGTATTTGTTGTTTGAAGATCGAAAATCAGCTTGAGAACTTCATGTCCTAAATCAGTCTCTTTAATTGTTTCCCATAGAGGAAGAGCTTTTTCAACATGGCGTCCAAAGGGGGTGGCAAGCTCTGATCCCTTGACACTTGTTAAGGTCCGTTTTAGTTCTTCACCATCAATTTCATCTCCCATGCAGTACTCTTCCCATAGAGTTAGGAAAGAAGGATAGTCATGGTTTTTGAGATGTTTTTGAAACTGATCTAGATAACTCATCGACATAAGTGAAAACCCTTTTAATGCTTGAGGGCAAGTATAGAGGCTCAGATATTAAACTTCAATTGAGAATTGTGATTAAAATTTTAATAGCAGTCTCAATCGGTTTCGATTAAGATCAGAAGCATGGAAATTAAAATAAAGAAAGGCTTAGATATTCCCCTTTCCGGTCAGCCTTCCGGAGAATTACGTTCTCTCCCTCTCCCCACTCAATTAGCTCTTGATCTCAGCCCATTTGAAACGATCCGTTTCAAAATATTGAAGAAGGAAGGGGAATCTGTAAAATTAGGAGAGCCCCTTGCTCAAGATAAGAATTGTCCTAAGCGCCTTTTCGTCTCTCCTGCTTCAGGGACCTTAAAAAGCATCATTCGAGGGATCAAAAGACGTCCTCTTTCTCTTGTGGTTGAAACCGATCAGAAACAGGTATCTGACGAGAGGAAAAAGGAAACGATCTTTGAGGCTGGGCTTGCGCCCCATATTCAAATGCGCCCTGGATTACGGATGGCGCACCCCGACCTTAAGCCAGAGGCGATTTTTGTAAAAGCCATTGAATCTGCGCCCTATGCTCCTCCTCCAGAGTTTCAGCTCAAAGGATATGAAACAGATTTTTCTATTGGGCTCGATGTCTTAAAGGAAATGGCTCCCGTCCACCTGATCTGTCGCAGCGGGTTTGAAGGGTTGAATGTTCACGTGCATCAGGCCTCCGGTCCCCATCCTATTGGCAATCCTTCTGTTCATATTGCTGCAATCCACCCGATTACGCGCCCTGATCAGGTGATCTGGACGCTGAATATTGTAGATGTTATTGCCATTGGAAGATGGAAGAGAGAGGGTGTTTATCACGCAGAGCGTGTGATTAGCGTTGCCGGAGAGCAAGGGGGATTTTATCAGGCTTATGCGGGGTATCCCTTAAAGGCGCTCATTCTGGGAGATCGAGTTCTTTCCGGAGACCCTTTGATGGGAGTAGAAGCGGAGTTTTTAGGGTTTTACCATCACACAGTCTGCGCGATGAATCTCCCTAAACCTAAACGGGAGTTCCTCCATTTTCTCAAGCTGAAGCGGAAGGGATATACCGCTTCAAAGGCTTATTTTTTTCGCAAAAAAATAGCGTCCTTAATCCCTATGATGCATGGAGAACAAAGGGCCTTTGTGGATGGGGAAATTTATAATCGGGTCATGCCGCTTCCAATTGAAACGATGCCGCTCATAAAAATGCTTTTGACGGAGGAGTATGAGAAAGGGGAAGCTTTAGGATTATTGGGAGTACACCCAGAAGATTTTGCCCTTCCGACCTTTGTCTGTCCCTCAAAGATTGAGATGACAGAGATTGTGAAGGAAGGGCTAAAAGCTTATACGAAGCAATACTTAGATTAAGCTTTAAGGTCTGCGCTCAGGTTTTGCTGGCTAGTTTCGACTTCAAAAGCTTTAATTGCATCAGCAGTGATCATGCGGAGATGCTCAAGATATAACTCTTTCCGATCTTCTTCATTATTGTCGCGAGTTGTAGCTCTTAAAAGAGTCGTTGGATCAATTTCGTTGATTTCTGTTTCGCCATTGATTTCCATAATAAAAACCTCAAAAATTTTGTATTTGTTTTCTTAACTTTGAATTTCTAATTAATTGCCGAATCATAATAAATGTACGTAATTAATTAAAGGTTTAAAAAAGTTACTTTGCAGTTCAACTAAGTCTTGATTTTTTTTTTTTTTTTTT
>JAGROF010000103.1:3072-3877 GCA_020440405.1 Chlamydiia bacterium | reverse complement strand
CTCGGGTAACGCAACTTGAAAACCAGATGCAGCAAGTGCGTACTGAGACTGCCATGGGAACGTATGGTGCAAAAACAGCTACAGCTCGCGCGGAAGTCGACGGGTATGGCTGGTTCTTCACTGCTGATGTGCTATATTGGCACGCAAAAGTAGGTGGGACAGAGTTTGCATATAGTGACAATGATCCAGTGGGATCCTTTCCTGTAAAAGGTCGAACGAAAGATATTGACTTTGAATGGGACTGGGGTCTTCGATTTGGATTAGGATATAATTTCAGCCACGATGGTTGGGATCTTAGAGCACAATATACTTGGTTTGATTCCAATGGAAGTGACTCGACTCGTGCCGGATTGAACAGCACAGTCATCCCTCTTCGTGGATCATCAACAATTGTTGCAACAACTGTTGCGGCAGTTGGAACAGTGAATGACCAGTTTCTTTTCTGTGATAGTGCAAAATCTCAATATGATTTTGACTATCAGTCGATTGATTTAGAACTTGGTCGCGCATATTACGTGAGTGGACAACTGTCTTTCCGCCCTCATTGGGGTTTAAAGACGGCTTGGATTGACCAAGAGCAGATCACTCGCTATACTGCAGGAGCTGCAACGCCAAACAATAACCTTGGATTTAATCGTGGTCTTGGAAACAACACTGTTCACATCAAAGATGATTGTGACTTCTGGGGTCTAGGACCTCGTGTTGGTGTAGACTCTAAGTGGTACCTTGGCTATGGATTTAGCATCTTCGGGAATGTTGCAGGAGCGCTTCTTTTTGGATACTTTGATGTAGACCATAAAGAGCG
>JAGROF010000103.1:0-2933 GCA_020440405.1 Chlamydiia bacterium | reverse complement strand
TACTGGTGGAGACAAAACCAGATGATTAAGATTGACGATGCTGCAGTTCTCAAATACGAGAGATACTCAGAAGACGTCAGCATGCACGGTTTGACCCTTGATATCAAGTGGGATTTCTAACCTAAACCGTTGCAATTAAAATTCTAAAAAGGTGAAGTTCTTCAAGAGCTTCACCTTTTTTATGCTTGGAACTCTCCTTGTCTTTTAACCCTATCTGCATCGCACCTATCACTTGGATAGGAGGCTGCTTCGATAGAACTAGATAGTGTCGTCAAATCCTCTCTGCTATTTTTGATCTTTCTATGGGAAACTTCAGCGTTGCCCTGCTTCAAGAGCCCACTTGGGGCTCTTTCCATCGGGCGCCTTGAACTTTCCTCATAGAAAGCTCCCTTCCAATATAGATTATTTGACGACACTATCTAAATCTCGGGCACTGGCTGTGGCAAATTCCCAAACTTTGAAACACGATCGGTATAAATTAACTAGAGTTAATCATTTTGTTGCGTTTTTGTGTAAATTCTTTAGCATAAGGATTTTTTTATAAAAAAAATTGAAATAAAACAAAATATTTGATTATTATCGGTCCGAAGCTCCCAACTGAATGAGAAGAATGCTGCTAGAAGATTTCATTAAAAAGTCAGGACTCAAGAAGAAAGCTTTTGCCCAATCTGTTGGGATCAGTACCACTAACCTTTGGAAAATATTGAAGGGGATTACGCGCCCGTCTCTTAAGACGGCTCAGAGGATTGAAGAATTTACTGAGGGAAAAGTTTCCATGCAAGAACTCCTGTTTGGAAAGTCGAATAAAGACGAAATATTCCAGCCCTCGATTGAAAAACGTGTTTCAGAATTAGAAAGGCGTGTTAAAAGACTTGAAATAGAGAGTGAGGATTTGTCATGACTCGATTGTTGGTTTTTTGTTTGGTTTGTAGCGCAGTTTTATCAGCTGGGGTATGGTATTGTTCTCAGTGTGGACACTCCAATCCTGATTATGAAAAACAATGTAATTATTGTGGGAAACCAAAATAGTTTTAAAAAAAAGATCTGTTTTTTTATTGTGAAAATAGATGTGCATTAAATGTAGTTTTTCTTTGAAACAGTTCAAAAAACTATTTTTTGTTTTTCTATTATTTCAGGTTTCTTTTCTAGAATCGCTAGAAACAAATTCGTCACGGATTGAAAAACTTGAAAAAGAGCTTGAAGTTCTGCGAGAAGATTTACGTGCACTCATGGTTCAGCAGTCTAGGCCCAGTGCGAATCCTGGAGTGATGCGAGACGAATGGTTTATTGCTGTTGAACCCCTTTATTGGTACCAAAGAACAAATGGAACAGCTTTTGCGTACAGCAATAGCACATTGCAAACAAGCATTCCGCTTAAGGGGCGGACCAAAGATATTGACTTTGGATGGTCATGGGGGCTGCGTGTAGGGGGAGGAAAAAATATTGCATTTGATCAATGGGATGTTTATGCATTCTTTATCTATTACCGGAATCATACTTCAGGGAGCGCTCGTGGGGGGCAAAATAGCACGTTGATTCCTCTTAAAGGGTCGGTTGTGACTCAAACAGGGGTGGGGTTTGGAAAGTCCACATATGATCTCGATTTTTATTCCATCGACTTAGAGTTAGGGCGCCATTATTATGTAAGTGAGAAGCTCTCCTTTCGTCCATTTATAGGGGTCAAGAATGCTTGGATCGATCAAAAGCAAATTGTCCGCTATACAGGAGGGTCGCTTGGGAATAATTCTGCGCATGTAGATGATGATTGTGAATATTGGGGAATTGGGTTGAGAGGAGGAATAAATTCTAAATGGCATTTGCTCGATGGTTGGTATTTAGGAGGACTTTTTTCTGGGGCGATTCTCTATGGGTTTTTCGATATAGAGCACCGAGAAAAAGTTACCCCAAGTCCTCGAGATCGGATCAAATTAGAAGACAATAAGCATCGATTTGTTCCAATGGTTCAGTGGCGCTTAGGACTCGGGTACGGGACATACTTTAACCAGAAAGAGTATTATCTTGACATCGGCGCTTTTTATGAGGGGATGTATTGGTGGCGTCAAAATCAGATGCTTAAAGTATATGAATATGGCGCCTTCCGTTATGACAACTATGCAGAAGACCTCAGCATGCATGGCTTGACACTTTCAGCACGCCTCTATTTTTAGAAGGCTATGATTTTGTCAATTCCGTGTGTGGGAGGCGTTTAGACTTCCTATAAAGAGCAAGGATTCGCCCAGCAAGAATTCCTGAAAGGGTTGCAGCAAAACATTCGACGGAAAGGAGCTCGGGTGTTCCTTTAAGACTAGAATGCATCCCATACATGACCCCAAGGAAATATCGGACAGAGAAGATCAATAACATGAGTCCCAGAGGAATCCAAGATCCCGAAAGCTCTACATGTCTTGCCGACTTGTCGATGCGCATCTTGAGTGATCGAACGAAGAGAGGGCCGAGCACCACCCCAAGAATAAAACTTGAAGTCCAATAAATGAAGGCGGCTGGCTCGTAGCGGTTATAGGTTGCATAAAAGGACCAACCTACCATGACAATTGGGAAAATGATCAGATCTTTCCATGGGATCTGATGGAGTCGTCTAGCTCGCACGCCTTTCCAGACAATGAGTCCAAGGAGGATCCAAGCATAAATAGGAGTATTTTTAATGATCTCAAACATGCATCAATGATACTTCAAAAAGCCTTAAAATTCTATGGAAATGAAGGCGCTTATCTCTAGGTGTTTTCGAAACGATTGAGAAATCGGGATAGTGTTGCGCAAGAGGGTGGGAGGACCTTTCAATATGTTTGATTTGAACCGGGAGAGGTTCATTTTTTAGGAGTAGAATCAGAGGCTCCACCTCTTCTCCAACGACCCCAATTTCAACAGTTCCATCGGGGAGGTTTTTAACGTATCCTTTTAAGAACCTATCCTAG
>JAGROF010000102.1:11696-14138 GCA_020440405.1 Chlamydiia bacterium | reverse complement strand
TTACCATTCGGGCTTTGACCTATCCTTTTAGCCTCCTTCCCTTCAAGGCGATTCACCTTCTAGGAAAGGGATTGGGACTCTTGGCTTACTCCCTTCTCACCAAGTACCGCAAGCGAACTCTCTCCAATCTGTCTCTTGCACAAAACCTTGAGCTTAAAGACCTCAAAAAAACAGCTAAGGGAGCGTTTCAAAACTTAGCCATCACGTGCTTGGAATATCCCAAATTTGCACGGATTAAAAGCACAAAAAAAATCATCACGTGTGAAAACCCTGAAGAAGCCCAAGCTTTAATCGATCAAGGAACAGGGATCATTTTCTTCTGTGGACACCAAGCAAATTGGGAACTCCTCTTTATTGAAGGAACGCAGCGCATGCCAGGGGTTGCTATTGGCCGCCCCATTAAAAATCTCTCCCTCTATCGGTGGGTGGTTTCGATCCGAGAAAAATATGGGGGAACCATTATCCCCCCGAAGCAAACAATTAAAGGGGGACTTCGCGCCCTAAGGGCTGGAAAGTTTTTAGGCATTGTCGGAGATCAAGGTCTTCCCGAAAGTCCCTATGCTTTTGACTTTTTTGGACGGCGCGCTTGGACAACACCTGCTCCTGCCATTCTCTCTTACCGAACAGGATGTCCCATTATGGTCGCCACGATTCGAAGAGAAAAGGGAAAGTATCGGATCCACTATTCTCCCCCAATTTGGCCCAACCAAGATGCTTCTATGGAAGCTGAAGTCAAGCGCATGATGGAAGCTTCCCTTCATCTTCTTGAAGCAGATATCCGGAAACGTCCCGAGCAATGGCTGTGGCAACATAACCGTTGGAAGCAAGAGACTCCAGTGAACGTCTATTACCGCTTCCGCTGGGATTCTCTATTGATCATTCTAGACACCGATTTCGATCCTCAAGAGCTGACAACATTTCGAGAGATCTACCCCCAAGCTTTTATCACTCTCATGATCCCCAAGGGGATGGATGTCCCCCTAAGCGATGTTGAAATCATCACTTACACCCATGATGAGGAATTATGGATCTCAGACTACCGCTTTAAGCTGATCTTCAACTTTACCTCTCACGCAGGTCTGAAAAAACACTTCCTCAAACAAGCAGCGTTTGAAGTGCTCGACCGCGAGGCTCTTCAAGAAGCCGCGTCGGAGCACCTCCTTGAAGGAGACAGCTTTTCCCTCCTTTTGAAAAAGGCACTCACCCGCCCCAACACTCTATGGAGATCGACTCATGCCTCATGACCGCTTTTACGTCGATGCTCTCTTAGAAGAAGAGGTAACGCTAAACGGAGAGGAATTTCATCACCTCTCTCGCGTCATGCGCAAAGCTGTCGGAGATGTCGTCGAGCTGGTGAACGGAAAAGGAACTCTTGCAACAGCCACTCTCACTCACCTCAGCAAGGATAAAGGAATCCTTTCTGTTAACCATGCCGAAACAAAGCCTCCACTTCTTCCTCCCTTGACATTGATCCAAGCACTCCCAAAGACGAGTCACCTAGAATGGATCTTCCAAAAGGGAACTGAGCTGGGAGTTTCCCGCTTTGTTGTCTATCCCTCTGCCCAAAGTGAAAAGAAAGACCTTTCAGAGAACCAAAAACGGCGCCTCCATCACATTTTAATCGGCGCCATGAAACAGTGTGGACGCTTGGATCTCCCCACATTTGAATGGGGACTTCCCTCCTTAGAAGGGACAGTCTTTTTTGGAGATCTCACCCCAGGAGCTCCCCTTCTGTCGGAGGTTGCTTCCCTCCCTGCAACATTGATGATTGGACCAGAAAAGGGATGGACACATGAAGAACTAGAAAGACTCCGTGCAAAAGGACAAGGGGTCCGCATTGCTCCTTATACCCTCCGCGCTGAAACCGCTGCTATTGCCGCCCTTTCCATTTTAGTAGGAACTCCTGTAAAGCCGTAGGAGTTTCAGGATCTTTAAGGCACTTCAAATGGTCGATTGTTTGAGGAAGGAGAACCATGATCTGATGATCGATCCCTGCTTGAGGTAGAAGGGAATTGCGTCGACCTGGGCATGCATAAAAGGAAGATAATCGGAATGTTTCATTTTGGCTCGTTTCTCCATTAAGTCCATGAGTGCCGATGCGACACCTTTCCCTCGAAATTTTTTGAGTGTGGCGACCCTCTCAAACTTGACAAGCCCTCCTTTGAAACGAAAACGCCCAGATCCTGCAGGCTCCCCTTCGTAGGTGGCTAGAAAATGGGTCTCTTCTTTTTCGTATAGTGCTTTCACTTTAAACGTTTAGAGATAACGAAGCTATTTTTGATTGGCATTGAAATCTGGAGCTCGAAGGCAGCCACAGGTGGCTGTTGAGAGCGAAGATGAAAATGGCGGATATTAGATGATGTCGTCACGAGCTGGTCATTCAGGAAGTGTCTTCTATGAGAAAAGTTCAAGGCGCCCGATGCAAAAAGCCCAAATTGGGCT
>JAGROF010000102.1:0-11679 GCA_020440405.1 Chlamydiia bacterium | reverse complement strand
GGGCTTTTGAAGCAGGGCAACGATGGAATTTTCCATAGAAGGCGCTTAAAGGATGAGCATCTCGTGACGACACCATCTAAGATATTCCTTCCACTCTTGATCTGTGACAACTTCATGGACTTCAATCATTGTTCAATCTTGGCGATTTGGTGAATGGTTTGAATCACACTATCGGGATTCAAAGAGAGGGAATCAATGCCGCATTCGACGAGGAAAGACGCAAATTCGGGATAGTCGCTGGGGCCTTGGCCACAGATCCCGACCTTGCACCCTTTTTTGTGGGCCACTTGAATCAGTCGCTGGATTTGATCCTTCACGGCAGGGTTTCTTTCATCAAATAAGGGATCCAATTCACTCGAGTCGCGATCGACACCCAGGATCAGCTGGGTAAGATCATTCGATCCAATGGAAAATCCATCGAACAACTCGGCAAACTCTGCAGCTAAGATGATATTTGAGGGAATTTCTGCCATCATATAAATTTCGAGGTCGCCCCGCTTTAAGCCATTTTCTTCTAAAACAGTGAGCACTTGTTTTGCTTCATCCAGGGTCCGACAAAAGGGGATCATAATGAGCACGTTCTCAAAACCGAGGACTTCACGCACCTGCTTAATGGCGCGACATTCTAGATCGAACCCTTCTCGATATTTGGGACTATAGTAACGGGAAGCTCCGCGAAACCCAAGCATAGGGTTTTCTTCTTTGGGCTCAAATGTCTCCCCCCCAATCAAGTTCGCATATTCGTTAGTTTTGAAATCACTCATCCTTACAATGACAGGGTGGGGATATTGGGAACAGGCAATTTTTCCAATCCCTCGAGCAAGAATCTCGACAAAATAATCACACTTATTGGCATACCCTCGCGTGAGCTCGGTAATCTTCATTTGAGTCTTTTTGTCTTCGATTTTCTCAAAGTGCGCAAGGGCCATAGGGTGAATTTTGATCATTTCATTAATAATAAATTCCATCCATGCCAGGCCAATCCCTTGCGTGGGAAGGCGCCACCACCGGAAGGCTGCAGGCGGACTTGCAATATTGAGCATGATTGCTGTGCGGGTTTTCGGAAGGTCTTCGATATGCACTTCGGTTTCCTCAAATGGAAGCTCCCCCTGATAAACCCTTCCACGGTCTCCTTCTGCACAGGAAAGGGTGATCATTTCCTCTTTCTTCAGGACTTCTGTCGCATCTCCTGTTCCCACAATCGCTGGAACGCCTAGCTCTCGACTCACGATAGCAGCGTGCGACGTTCGCCCTCCCTGATCGGTAATAATCCCTCTTGCCCGTTTCATAATGGGGACCCAATCAGGATCAGTCATTGAAGTGACAAGAATAGAACCTTCCACAAAATGATCGATTTCTCCAGGGTCGAGAATTACCTGAGGCTTTCCTGTTTGAATCGACTCCCCAATCGCTAGCCCTTCTGTCAGCTTTGTCCCTGTTTCCTTCAAGGTAAACGTGCTGAAAATTCCTTTCTTTTTTTGGGACTGGACCGTTTCAGGGCGTGCTTGAACAATATACAGCTCTCCACTTTCCCCATCTTTAGCCCATTCGATATCCATCCCTTTTTTATAATGTGATTCGATCAAAACAGCCCACCGTGCAAGTTGGAGAATGTCTTCCTCTGCTAAGCAAAAGGCCATCCTTTCATCCGGTGTTGTCTCGATATTTTTGGTTCCCTTTCCCCCATAGATCATTTTCATCTCTTTAGTCCCAAGAACTTGGTCCACAATGGGAAAAACTCCCTCTTTTTCAAGAAGGGGCTTAAAGACAACATGTTCATCTGGGGTGATGAGTCCTTGCACAATATTTTCTCCGAGTCCCCATGTGGCATTGATAACCACCACTTTGTCAAATCCTGTCTCTGTATCGACAGAAAACATCACTCCTGAAGAAGCTAAATCTGACCGCACCATCTTTTGAACACCTACAGACAAGGCCACCTCATGATGAGAAAACCCTTGTTCCATGCGGTAGCTAATTGCGCGGTCGGTATAGAGAGAGGCAAAACACTTCTGGCAAGCTTCTAAAAGATCTTTGGAGTCCCTGATATTCAAATAGGTCTCCTGCTGCCCGGCAAAGCTTGCATCGGGAAGATCTTCTGCAGTAGCACTGCTCCGTACAGCAACCGCTCCCATTCCTTCATACTTTGCCAAAATCTCCTCCTGCAATGCTTGAGGAAATTCTCCTTTAAGGATCAATTTTCGGATCCTTTTCCCCACTTTTTGGATCGACTGCGGATGGTCCTCAAGAAGCTGCAGCTCCTTTTCAATCTCTTCCTGAAGGGCATTTTCTTGAAGAAAGAAGCGGTATCCTTCCGCCGTCACGGCAAACCCTGGGGGGACTTGGATCCCTTTTTGAGCCAGCACTTGAATCATTTCACCAAGAGAGGCATTTTTTCCTCCCACTCGACCGATATCCCGCAAGCCGAGCTCCTTAAAATCTTTAACAAATGGCTCTTTCGTCATTCTCCTTCCCCTGCCTGGACTAACTCATTTCTCGTCTCAAAAAGCTGCATCACCAAGTGCACGCAATAGGCTCCAACAAGTAATTTAACTGTCCCCGACAATCCTAATAGATAGATAAAAAACAAAAGGGTCCCGACTAGCAGCAGTTCCCCAGGCTCTCTATCAAACGTACGAATCACCCCTTTCCAAACGAATAAGATCGACCCAATGACTAGGAAAGTATTGACCTGCGTTGTAATCCTCTCATGCAGCCCCTTCAAGAATTTCAGTCCCAGTTTCTCATAGGCCATACAAGTCCCTTTTAGGATTAGAGAAAGAAGCAAAATCACTTGAACATTTTCTTCAAACTTTTCGACATAATGATCCATGGCATGAAGACACCGCCTCACCTCACCTATACGTTGTTCCCCTTTTTTAAGGAAAGCCCCCCAAAGAGCCTCTCCAGCTTCCACTAGAGGAGCTGCAAAATCTGCAACCTCTTGCAACTTCATCTCAACAATTTCCCATTTTGTCACCTCAACCCTTCCAAATTTCAGCATGCGGTTCAGCGCCACGGAATGAACCAACTGCCCTCTTCCTCGACAAACGGGGCAATCCTGAGAATAGGTCCTTCGCATAGACATCGAGCGCCGCTCTCCTCCATGAAGTCCTTCAATATTCAGCTTTCCATCCGACGAAAGAAGACACTTAGACGACTGCACCTCTCTAAACAGTTGATCACTCATCCCAAATCGCTCTCGCACAGTTTCTAGAGTCATCCTTCCTAGATGCTCTTGATACCACCCACTAAGCACAATTTGATCCATCAATGCCAAGCGCTCTTTTGCAAAATTGCAATCAAAAAAGACCATTGCAGGAATTACAGGGTTCGGCTGCTCTCCACAGTAAGATTCTTGGGTTAGATGGCAAAAGAGAGGAAGGTCTCTAGAAATATTAAAAACGCCCATTCTAATACCCTAAAAGCTTTTGGTAGCGGCCATAACGCATGTAAAAAAGGAGAAGATTTTTTTCATTGTAGTGCTCCTTCCAGCTTCCAATTTGCCCTTTCCGAAAAGTCCGGTCAAATGCCGAAGCATGCGTTTTACCAAATGTCTTGTCGCTCACCCTCTTGACCTCCTCCTCACTTAAGGACTGCGAAAAGACTTCTGCAAAGCGGCGAATACACTCCTCTTGAGCTTCCTGACTTCCTCCTCCTTGCACGCCAATAAGGTCTTCAAAACGCATCACTTGCGTCTTCTCCCCTTTAAGAAGGTGGCAAGCCTGCTCAATGTTCTCTCGCATGAATCCTTCATAATAAAAGCTTTCTGCTCCATCTTCTAAAACAATCTGGAGTTTTTCATCAAAAGAGCAGCTCCGCCAATGCTGAATCCGCTCCCTTAGTCCTTTCCGTTTCGCTGCCAAATGACGGTTCACAAGCCCCTCTGCCACCTGCGCATCAAACCAATACACAAGAGAAACAAAGACATCACGAAGGTCTCGAATAATGATGACCTTTGAAACTTTAGCGTCTTCAAGAGAAAGCTCCTCCATATCATGACTGACAATGTGGTCTGCCCATACACACTCAGGAGGCTCGGGAAATAAACTCAGCATCTTGAGGACCAAGTGCCCCCCCGCTTTCGGCACCGAAAGGACAAGGGGTAAAGTCTTCTCTTCAGAAAAAAGAATATGGGGCAAAAAAAGAACAAGCAAAATCCACTGCTTCATGCCCCTAGATGATGCGTTAAAATATCTTTAAAAACAAGACACCCTCTAGATGATCTTGTTGCCGCAGTAGGCGCAGCACTTCCACTGCCGCTCCACTTCTTTTGAGCAGCTATTGCACCGCTTCAAGGCAAGGTCGTGCCACGTGTCATGACGGTGATAGATCACTTGAATAATGATGATGATAACGGGAAGGGTGGTACTCACCTGCTTCACAAAGAAAATAAGGGAGCGCTCTTCATAAACTGTAAAGGTCAGAATTCCAAACCCAATAGCAAGCAAAATGTTATACGTTAAGGAGATATCTCGAACCTCTTTATGGACATGAATCTTCCAGATCTGAAACCAATAACTGACGGAAAGAATAGCAATTGCTATCCAAGACAGAACTGTCAATATCATTAAAACCTGCAAACTTGGTTGCGCATTTCTTCTTCAGACTCGACAATTCCTTCGAAGACCAGCCCTTTAACAGGGTCAAGAGTGACAAGCTGCTCTTTTTTCAGAATGGTGCAGGCGGCATCGGCACGAATCAGAAATGGAAACTTATAGTCATGGGCAAACTGCTTCACTAAGTCTTCTGAGCGGGTGTCATCAGGAAGATTTTGAAGGATGATCCCTTTAACCTCTTTCAGACAGGGCTCATACTCTTCAAGGCATTGGGTCATCACCACAAATTTCCCTTTAAAATCATAGGAGGCCTCTGGGTCAAAGCTGAGGAAGAACTCCACTGTTGCATGACACCGTTTTCCCTGTCCTGGAAGGCCACGTACTAAGACATCCCCAATGTTATCGACAAGCATGACGTTGGTCGTTCCACTCACCCCAAAAGGAGTCCCCGAAGTGACGATAATGAGATCGCCATACCGCACTAGCTTATGCGTTAAAGCAAAACAGCTGGCGCGTTGCACTCCTTCCTTCACATTTTTCACTTTTTCTAGGACGGGAACTGTCCCCCAAGAAAAGGCAAGCTGATGGTACGTTTTTTCATCTGGAGTGACTGCAATGATTGGCATCACAGGGCGAAAACGCCCCATGAGGCGGGCCGTAAAGCCACTTGTGGTGAGAGCTATCAGGGCTTTTCCATGCGCACTATACGCTGTCTTCACAGCGGCAAGAGCCACAGAAGAAGAGATATCGTTAAAAATCTGCCGCGACGCATCTTGATAAAACAGCTCCTCATAGTTAAAATCCTTTTCCGCTTCTTCGATGGTGCTTCGCATCAGCTTAACCGTTTCGATGGGGTATTGCCCAACGGCTGTCTCCCCTGAAAGCATCACCGCAGAGGTGCTATCGTAAACTGCGTTCGCAACATCGGATACCTCCGCACGGGTGGGTCGAGGATTGGAGATCATCGACTCAAGCATCTGTGTGGCTGTCACAACAGGCTTAAACGATTGGTAGCACTTGCGGATCATCACCTTTTGAAGTTTGGGGACGTGAGTCAGCGGAAGTTCCACTCCCAAATCCCCGCGTGCTACCATGATTCCATCGGATGCTTGGAGGATGCTATCAAAGTTTTTCACCCCAAGAGCATTTTCAATTTTCGCAATGACCATGACATGGCAAGCGTCATACTTTGCTAAAAGCTTTTTAATGGTCACAATATGTTCCGCTGAACGGATGAATGAAGCGGCTAAGATATCGATCCCATGCTTGCACCCAAACTCAATGTCTGCAATGTCTCGCTCCGTCACAGCGGGAAGATCGAGCTCTGCATGAGGAATATTGACCCCTTTTTGTGACTTAAGCACCCCAGGATTTTGGATTTCAACGACCAGGAAATCGGGATGCTTTTCCACAACTTTTGAGGTGATATAGCCATCATCAAAGAGAACTTCTGCGCCCATTTTGATATCTTTAATCACCTGAATCGGTTCGAGAGTAATCTCTCCCTCTCCGGGGTTTTGAGAAATTTTAAGGTGGGCTCCTTTTTCAAGGACAAGGGGAGCTGGAAGAGCTCCAACGCGCACCTCTGGCCCTTTAGTATCCAGCATAATTGCTAGAGGAATTTCTTTTTCTTTCCGGGCTTTTTTGAGAAATTCGATCGTTTGGAGGTGTTTATCATAGCCTCCATGGCTCATGTTAATCCGAGCCACATTCATCCCAGCATCGATCAGCTGCACGATTTTTTCGTAGCTATTCGTCGCCGGTCCAAGCGTACAAATAATTTTTGTTCGAGTGCGCATATTTTTCCTTATATACAATCTCATATTAATATATACTATTCTTCTATGGAAAAACAATCTATCACCCTCAAAAATGTCCGTGTACACAACCTTAAAGGGGTGGATCTGACACTAGACCCCGGGACATTTATTGTCTTTACGGGAGTCTCCGGCTCGGGAAAATCCTCCCTTGCATTCGATACGATTTATGTAGAAGGGCAACGGCGCTATATCGAGTCCCTTTCCAACTATGCCCGCCGTTATATGGGAAGCTTGCAAAAACCTGACGCCGATCTGATTGAAGGGATTTCTCCAACGATTGCCATTGAACAAAAAACCGCTGGAAGAAACCCCCGGTCCACTGTGGGAACAATCACTGCTATTTATGATTACTTGCGCGTTCTTTATGCGCGCATTGGAACACCCCATTGCCCTGTATCTGGCGAAAAAGTGCAGCCACAAAGTACCGAACGGATTCTCTCAACGATTCAAAACTTCCCTCAAGGGTCGCAGCTCATTTTCCTTTCCCCCCATGTTCAAGGAAAAAAGGGAGAATTTAAAGATCTCTTTGAGGAACTCATTCGAAAAGGGTTTATGCGGATCCGCCTCGATGGAGAGATCGTGAACCTGGAAGAGGAAATCGATGTCGATAAAACAACCGCACATGACATCGACCTTGTTATCGATCGGATTGTGCTAAAAGAGGACGAAAAAAACCGGATTACAGAAGCGGTAACCCATGCTCTAGAGCTTGGCGAAGGGGTGATGAGTGTTTTGAACCACACAACCAAAGAAGAAACCCTCTTTTCTCAGCACGCTTATGCTAAGAAGTCGAAGCTCTCTTACTCCCCCCTTGAACCCCAAGATTTTTCCTTTAACCACCCCAAGGGCATGTGCCCAACCTGTGAAGGACTCGGAATCTCTCAAGACTTTGATCTCGATAAGATCATTGATCCCGAGCTCAGCATTGCCGACGACTGCTGCTCCATTGCCGGATCCTACAACACCGTCAAATGGAAAAACATCTACGACAATCTCTCTCAGCTCTATGACTTTGACATCCACACTCCCTGGAAAGACCTTTCCAAAAAAGCACAAGACCAATTCCTCTATGGAAACAAGAAAAAATGGACGAAGATGCGCTTTGTCCACCCTATCAAAAAAACATCCTGGACTGAATATGTTCGATGGCGCGGCGTTCTTTCAGAGGCAAAGAAGCGGTATAACGAAACCAAAAGTGATGTCTACCGCACGAAAATGCAACAATTGATGCATGAAACCGTCTGTCCCGACTGCAGCGGATCCCGGATTCAGCCCTATCCTGCTGCCACACAGCTCGGAGGAAAAACCATCCATGCCCTCACCTCCCTAACGATCGATGAACTGCTCACCTTCTTTCAAATCCTTTCCCTCTCTCCTTTTGAGGAAATGATTGGGCACGATCTGATTTTAGAGATTAAAAAGCGGTTAGAATTCCTCCTCAATGTTGGGCTGTATTACCTCACTCTAGAGCGCTCCGCTCCCACTTTATCTGGGGGAGAAGCCCAGCGCGTCCGCTTAGCCTCCCAAATTGGATGTGGGCTCGTTGGAACCACCTATATTTTAGACGAACCATCGATTGGCCTCCACCCTCGCGATAATACGAAGCTCATTGCTACTCTCGAAAAACTCCGCGATCGAGGAAATACCATTATTGTTGTCGAGCATGATGAAGAAACGATGGAAGCAGCTGATTGCATTGTCGATATTGGTCCGGAAGCAGGTTCTCGAGGGGGCGAGGTTGTCGCAATGGGAACGATTCAAGACCTTGAAAAAGCGCCCCGCTCAATTACGGGAGCTTACTTGAGCGGCAAAGAAAAGATCCCGATCCTCAAAAAACGGAAAAAAGGAGATAAAACCCTCACGATTGAAGGAGCTCAGCACCACAATCTCAAAAACGTCACCGTGGAGATTCCTCTAGGGCTTTTTATTGCCGTGACAGGCGTTTCAGGTTCGGGAAAATCCTCCCTAATTACAGATACCCTTTACCCCGCCCTTGCCAATCAACTCCACCGCGCAGAAAATCCTGTAGGAAAACACCAAGCCATTCACGGCATTGAGCATCTCGATAAAGTCATTGCCATCGACCAAACCCCCATTGGGCGGACCCCCCGCTCCAACCCTTGCACCTACATCAAGGTCTTTGATGATATCCGAGACCTTTTTACAAAACTCCCCGAAAGCCAAGCTGCAGGATTTAAACCCGGCCGTTTTAGTTTTAATGTCCAGGAAGGATCCTGCACAGAATGCCGTGGGATGGGACAGATCCGTCTCGATATGGATTTTATGGATGACGTTTGGAGCACGTGCTCTTTGTGCAATGGGAAGCGGTTCGACCCCAAAACCCTTTCCATTACCTATAAAGGAAAAAATATCCATGATGTTCTGGAAATGACGGTTGAAGACGCCCTCGAATTCTTCGATGCCATTCCCCATATCCACCATAAGCTTTCGATGCTCAAGCAAGTGGGAATGGACTATATGACCCTCGGGCAATCCTCCACCACCCTATCTGGAGGGGAAGCCCAGCGGATCAAGCTTGCCCGGGAAATCATCCGTCCTGCTACTGGAAAAACCCTCTATATTTTGGATGAGCCGACAACAGGACTGCATTTTCATGACATCCGGAAACTCATTGATATTTTGCAGCACCTTGTCGATGCCGGAAATACCGTCTTAGTCATCGAACATAATATTGACCTCATTAAAACCACCGACTGGATCATTGACCTAGGTCCGGAAGGAGGAAAGGGAGGGGGGCAAATTCTTGCTGCAGCAACCCCCGAACAGATGGCGAAAAAAACAACTCCCACAGGACTCGCTCTCCGTCCCCGAAAAGCGCCCCAAAGCCGTCCGCATCAACCCACACAAAAACCCCTCACAGCTTTGACTGTGAAAGGATGTTCTCAAAACAACTTAAAAGAACTCGACCTTGAAATCCCTCGTGGCAAAATTTCTGTCTGCACCGGCCCGTCAGGATCGGGAAAAAGCTCCTTTGCTTTTGAAACCATCTACGCAGAGGGACAGCGTCGCTATATCGAATCCCTCTCTGCCTATGCGCGGCAATTTGTGAAGCAAATGCCCAAACCCAAAGTGGAAGAAATCGAAGGGCTTTCCCCTGCTATTGCAATCGAGCAAAAGCACCATGCAGGAAACCCCCGGTCCACTATTGGAACGATGACAGAGGTCTATGATTTCCTCCGCCTTCTCTATGCCCACCGTGGGATCGCCTACTGCCCTGAAACAGGAGAAAAAATCGAGTCGATCAGCAAAGAATCGGTGGTGAAGCACCTCATGTCTTTGCCGGAAAAATCCCGCCTCCATATCTTAACCCCCATTAAAGTCGCGCGTGGTCAACCCTTCGAAGAAATTCAAGACGCCTTGACCCAACAAGGATTTGTCCGAATCCGATTGAACGGAGATTATTATGAACTCGACGACAAAATCCCCTATCAAGCCAATCGAAAAAATGCCCTTTTTTTAGTCGTCGACCGCTTAGCAATCCGTCCAGGAATTGAAAAACGTCTGTTTGAAGCGATCGAACAAGCTACAGCTCTTACGAAAGAGCCCTTCACCGTTGCTCTAGAAGACGAAGACCTTTTGTTCAACCTCGCTTTTGCCGTTCCGAGCACGGGAAAAACCTATCCTCCCCTGACACCTCATACCTTTTCTTTCAATGCCGAAGAAGGGATGTGTCCCGACTGCTTAGGTCTCGGGTTTCAATGGGGAGCAAATGTCCTGTCTCACCAAAAAATCATGGCACTCTCTCCTTATGAACTCATGGGAAAACTGTGGAAAGAAGAAGCAACAGAAATCGCTGAAGAGGTCCTCCTCACGTTCCTAGAGGAAGAAGGGATCGATCCCGACCTTCCCCTTTACCAACTTCCCGTTAAACAATTGCAGCTCCTTTTGAATGGGTCCCCTCGCCTCTTTAAATGTGAAAAAATGGAGCTCAGGTGGGTGGGAATCAACCATGCCTTTTCAAAAATTGGAAAAACAGGAACGCGACAACAAAGGGAAACAATTCAACCCCTTCTTGAAACCTCTCCATGCGCCAGTTGTCAGGGCGAACGTTTAAATCCTTTGGCACGCCACGTCGAGCTCCAAGGAAAAACCCTCGGGGCCCTTTGCCAACTCCCCCTTTCTGAAACGCTTTCCTTTATTCAGTCCCTTCCTAAGGAAAAACAGCTCCAAGACATCCTCGATCCCCTCACTCATCGCCTCACCTTTTTGTGCAACATTGGATTAGAATATCTTTCCCTCTCTCGCAGCGCCCCTACGTTAAGTGGAGGGGAAACGCAAAGGATCCACCTCGCACGCCAACTCGGAAGCGGACTGACCGGATGTCTCTATGTGTTGGACGAACCCACCATTGGCCTCCACCCCTATAATAACGAGCGGCTCAATGAGGCCCTCATACATCTTCGGGACTTAGGAAATACACTGCTCATGGTCGAGCACGATCCGCTAACCCTGCAAATTGCAGACCATCTTTTTGACTTTGGTCCAAAAGCCGGACGCCTAGGAGGAGAACTCACCGCTCAAGGAACCCTTGCTCAAATCAAGAAAAATAAACATTCCCTCACTGGAGCCTACTTAAGTGGGAAGAAAACCCTTCCCATTCCTGCAAAACGACGCACCTCTAACACGTTTCTCACCATTGAAAAAGCCCACAAACACAATCTCAAAAACATCACCGTTCAAATCCCCACGAAAACCTTAACCTGCATTAGCGGCGTTTCTGGCTCGGGAAAATCCACACTCATCGATGACCTCTTAAAACAAGGGGTGCAAAAACACTTAGCATCCCGCTCCGATGCCGACACCATCGCTCTTGATGGCGCAACCATCAAGGGGCTTCAAGCCATCAACAAACTGATCGCCATTGACCAAAACCCCATTGGCCACACCGTCCGCGCCGATGTCTCAACCTATAGCGAAGCCAACAAACCCTTGCGTGAGTTTTTTGCCAAACTTCCCGAAGCCGCCGCAAGAGGATTGCAGCCGAAACATTTTAGTCATAACCATCTTAAAGGGATGTGCCGCAGTTGTTGGGGACTCGGATTTAAAACCATCCGCTTGCAATTTCTTCCCTCTCTTCGCGTCAAGTGTGACAGCTGCCATGGGAACCGCCTCAATCCTCTCAGCTTAAAGGTGACCTATAAAGGAAAAAACCTTGGGGAATTGCTCAAACTGACCATTGAAGATGCTCTCACCTTTCTCCCTCCGATTCCTAAACTGCAAAAAACCCTAGATACTTTGATGGATGTTGGCCTTGGCTATCTTACCCTCGGACAAGAAAT
>JAGROF010000101.1 GCA_020440405.1 Chlamydiia bacterium | reverse complement strand
ATCAAAAGATTGAAGCGACCATTTCTAAAACGCAACGGGAATTCTTTTTGCGTGAACAGCTGAAGACGATTAAGAAGGAACTTGGTCTTGAAAAGGATGATAAAACCTGTGACATTGAGAAGTTTAAGGAGCGTTTAAAGGATAAAACGGTTCCTGAGGAAGTCCAAAAGGTCATCGACGAGGAGATTGAAAAGCTTGGGGTGCTGGAGGTGCAATCAGCGGAGTATGCCGTTTCGCGCAACTACCTTGACTGGTTGACAATCGTTCCTTGGGGCGTCTTTAGCAAAGAAAATCACAATCTTGGAAAAGCCGATAAGATTTTAGAAGAAGATCACTATGGTCTGAAAGATATTAAAGAGCGGATTGTGGAGTTTATCGGGGTGGGGAAACTCACTGCAGGGGTCAAGGGAAGCATCATTTGCTTAGTCGGCCCTCCAGGTGTGGGAAAAACGAGTATTGGAAAGAGTATTGCGCGTGCCCTAAACCGGGAGTTTTACCGCTTTTCTGTTGGGGGAATGCGGGATGAAGCAGAGATTAAAGGGCACCGGCGGACCTATATTGGAGCCATGCCCGGGAAGATGATTCAAGCGCTTAAGTCCACGCAGACGATGAACCCTGTGATCATGTTAGATGAAGTGGATAAAATGGGGATGAGCTATCACGGAGATCCGGCATCGGCGCTTCTTGAAGTTTTGGATCCTGAGCAAAACAAAGACTTTCTCGATCACTATCTCGATGTCCGCTCCGATCTTTCGAATGTTCTTTTCATTGTGACGGCAAACGTTTTAGATACAATTCCTGGTCCGTTAAAAGACCGGATGGATATCTTGCGTTTATCAGGGTACATTCGTGAGGAAAAGATCCAAATTGCTAAAAAATACCTCATTCCACGGAACCGGAAAAAGTCAGGGCTTAAAGCCAACCAGGTGAAGTTTACCACAGGGGCAATTCAAGGAATTATCGAGGGATATGCCCGGGAAGCGGGAGTGCGTGGGCTCGAAAACAATATCAAGAAAATCCTCCGCAAAGTGGCGGTTGAAATCGTCCGCTCTGAAGAAAAGAAGACAAGGCGCAGAGTCAAATCGATGACGATTTCGGAAAAAAATCTTGAGAAGTATTTAGGGAAGCCGATTTTTACCACCGATCGCTACTATGAAAAAACTCCGATTGGAGTGTGCACAGGACTGGCTTGGACAGCGCTTGGGGGAGCGACTTTATATGTAGAGGCCTCAGAAAGTGCTTCTGAAAAAACCGAAATGAAGCTCACAGGGCAGGCGGGAGACGTGATGAAAGAGTCTGCTCAAATCGCTTGGAGTTTTGTGAGTAGTGAACTGAAGCGGTACACGAAAAAATACGAATTTTTTAAAGATAAAACCGTTCATATTCACATTCCTGAAGGGGCGACGCCTAAAGATGGTCCTTCTGCAGGGGTCACGATGGTGACAGCTATTCTCTCTCTATTAATGAAGACACCTGTTGCGAAAGATCTAGGGATGACAGGAGAGCTCACATTGACGGGAAAAGTGCTTCCGATTGGAGGCCTTAAAGAAAAGCTCATTGCAGCAAAACGCTCTAAACTCAAAACACTTGTTTTTCCGAAAGATAATAAGAGAGATTACGATGAGCTTCCAGATTATCTAAAGAAAGGGGTGAAGGTGCACTTTGTCAATACCTATGATGAAGTATTTAAAGTTGCCTTCCCCAGGAGAAGTTAATAATGTCCCCGTGGAAAGATGAAAAATATATTCCTCCTGAAGAGATAGAACGTCAAGTAGCAAGGCTCCGCAGAGAAGGAAAAACCTTAGCGACTCTCAATGGCTCTTTTGACCTTTTGCATGCGGGACATCTCAAGATGATTCACGAAGCCTCTGAGCAGGCGGATATTCTTTTAATGGCACTGAATTCAGACCATTCGATTCAGCAATATAAAAGTTCGCTGCGTCCGATTGTTCCTCTTGAGCAACGCCTAGAAATGGTTGCTGCCCTTCAATTCGTAGACTACGTCACCTATTTTGATGAAACCGATCCCACTGCGTTTCTTGAAAAGGTTAAGCCTGATGTCCATGTCAATGGAGCGGAATATGGGGCAGATTGTATTGAAGCCGAAGTGGTGAAAAAGCATGGAGGAAAAATCCATATTGTTCAGCTTGTCCCCGGGCTTTCCACATCTAACCTCATAAAAAAAATCCAGTCATGCGTTTAATCGGAACCCTCCAAGGAGAAAAAGAAGCCTTTAGATTCGCCTCCTTTCTCAAGCAGGAGGAGATCGAATGCCGGTATGATCCCGTTGCCTCTGATCCCCACGTGTATGAGTTTTGGATTTCTAATGAGGATCAGATCGAGACAGCGGTTCATTGGCTCGAAGAGTTTCGTAAAAATCCAGAGGATCCCCGTTTTGAGACGAAACCTCATCCTATTGATACGGAAGGAGTCGCTGAAGAAAAGGAGCCGGTTCAAGTCAGGGCATTTCGCATGCGTAGTCATATGCGCCCCCGCATGCCGCTTACCCGATTGATTATTCTCATCTGCGGTCTGCTGTTCATTTGGAATGGCTATCAGATGGCCGATATTGCTAAGACAGATAAGAAACCTGAAGATTACACATTAACCCCTTTGATGATCGATCTTTCCTATGATATGCCAACAGCGAAAAACCGCGAGGAACTAAGCCGCGAGCTTTTTGCTGAAAACAGAGTTGGCAGTTCCGAGGTTTGGGATGGCCTCTATGGAGTGATCTTAGGGTGGCCCGCATCAAAAGGGGAGCTTGAGGCGCCACTATTTGTAAAAATCCGAGAAGGTCAGATTTGGCGTTTGATTACCCCTGTTTTTCTTCATGGAGGGTTTTTGCATATTCTTTTCAATATGCTTTGGTTATGGATGTTAGGGAGGCAAGTTGAAGAGCGCACGAAGAAGTGGCAGTATATCGCAATCACCCTCATTATTGGCATCGTTTCAAATACATTGCAGTACTTGATGAGTGGCCCCCTTTTCATCGGATACTCCGGCATTGTGTGTGGGCTTGCAGGGTTTATTTGGGTGCGGCAACGGATTGCTCCTTGGGAGGGCTATCCCTTGCAGCGAGGAACACTGATCTTTTTAGGGGTGTTCATTATTGCGATGTTAGGATTGCAAATCGCCTCTTTTTTGATGATCCGGTTTCACATTGCTGAGTTTTCCATGAATATTGCCAATACGGCGCATATCAGTGGGGCGCTTGTCGGAATGATTTTAGGGCGGATCCCCCTCTTTTCAAAGGGGGGAGTATGAACCTATCCTACTATTATAAACCCCACCCTTTTGAGCCTTTTCTCCCAGAATCTGAGATTTCTAATAGTGGGATAGGCTCATGAGTGTACGTGATTTAATTATCTTAGGCTGTTCATCGCAGCAACCAACACGCTTGCGCAATCATGGAGCGTATTTACTCCGCTGGAATCAAGAAGGATTTCTTTTTGATCCCGGTGAAGGGACGCAGCGGCAGTTTATCTTTGCAGAGATTGCTCCGCCGACAGTTACCCGGATTTTTGTCAGCCACTTTCATGGGGATCACTGTCTCGGATTAGGCTCGATGCTGATGCGTCTCAATCTCGACCGCGTGAATCATCCCGTGCACTGCTACTATCCTGCAAGTGGAAAAGTGTACTTCGATCGACTGCGCTACGGAACCATTTATCATGACCACATCCAAGTCATAGAACACCCAATTTCTGAAGAGGGAATTGTACACCAAGATGATGCGTTTACAATTGAAGCAAAATTTCTCGATCATGGGGTGGACAATGTAGGCTGGCGGATTCAAGAAGCAGATACCGTCAAATTCGATAAAGAGAAACTGGCAACCTATGGGATTAAAGGGCCTCTCGTTCGAGAGCTCCAAGAAAAGAAACAAGTAACAATTGAGGGGAAAACCATTCTTTTAGAAGAGGTCAGTTGGGTGCGAGAGGGAGATGTCTTCTCATGCGTGATCGATACCAAGCCTTGTCAAAATGCTATTGATCTTGCAAAAGGAGCCAAACTTCTTCTCTGTGAAAGCACCTACCTTGAAGAGCACCGCGATTTAGCCAAAAGCCATGACCACATGACAGCAAAACAAGCAGCGACCATTGCAAAGCAGGCAGGAGTGCAAAAACTGATCCTCACCCACTTTTCAGCGCGCTACCGCGATCTTCTTCCCTTTGCAGAAGAGGCTGCAGAGATTTTTCCAAACGTAGATACCGCCGACGATTTCAGACGGTTCGAGTTTCCTTTAAGAGACCTTCCCTAAAGTTGAAGTTTACCACAGAGAACAGCGAGAGCACAGAGATGGTGTTGTAAGGTTCTAGGCGATTTTTCCTAGAGCGTCATCGAGATCATCGGTGAGAAGCTCAAGCTCCATGAGGAAGCTTTTTGTCGAGGCGGGGTGGTTGACATATTCCCGCATGATGAAAGATAGGTCGCATTCATCCCCTTTTCCAGGCTCAAAGGTTTCCACCGCTTTTAAGATGGTGATATGCTCATGGTGTTTAATGGCGATTGGTTGCACAAAGATGTTTTGGATAATCGATCCAATCTCTTCAATCTCTGCATCCTGCTCTTTTTGGACTTGAATCGAGCTTGCATAAAGGCGATTCACATCCCCAGCGATGCGCTCCAAGAACTCTCGCTTGGTTGAAAGGCCAGCATTGCGGTGGAGCTCGTTGACATGCTTGGTGAAAGACTCGAGCTCTTTCCGGAAATTCATCACAACTGTTTTTTTATCTTCTTGATCCATGAACCTATCCAGTATTAAGGGATTTGTTTGATTTCTTCAATTTTTGAGCAGATTTTTTCTTTTCATTTTGACCACATTGTTCATGAGATAAGGGGGCAAAATGAAAAGGGAAAAGATGCCAAAAAGGGTGGAATAAAAAAATATCTTTATTACTGGATAGGTTCATTAAGTATGACTATAATGAGATGGGATTATTAGTGTCAATTGTTGCGGCTACAATGGCAAAGGCGGACGCCACATTGAGGGAGTTTTTGGAACCGACAAGGGGGATTTCAACAATGAAATCGGCTTCTTGAAGGGTAGATTGTTTGACCCCCCGCTCTTCATTTCCTAAAAGAAGGGTGAACGATTCGGGAAAGGAAAAAGATCTTAGGGGAGTGGCGCCTTCGACCGTTTCAAGGGCAATGAAAGGGCGCGGGCATAAGGTAAGTGTGCCCTGCTTGCAGGGAGGGGAGGCACCCATAGCTGTCTTTTGAACCTTGGGGTGGGTGTGGTCAGGAGTGTTTTCAGAAAAGATAATGGTTCCAAGGCGAAACGCTTCGGTTGTGCGCAAAATATTTCCAATATTAAACGCGGAGCGGAGATCATCTAAGTAGATATGGATAGGACGGTAAGGGGTATCGGATAAGGTATCGAATCGTTTGATCAAAAGATTGTGTTCTTGAAGAGCGATAGAAGCCTCTTTCATGTGCAGGTGAAAGCGGTCAGCCATGGCTTCTGGGGTCTCGATGGGAGGGAGGTTGAGCCAGGCTTCCATCTTACGATACTGTCTATCGATCGGAAACTGCTTTTCATAAAGGGTGCGTAAGTATTCCCCTGCCTTTTTATGCTGGCGTCTATGGGAAAGGGAGCAGAACTTTTTTTCCGTAAACATTTATTGACAGTTTTTCACTCGAAAAGCATAAACGATTATATGAAAACACTCCGATTTTTGTCTTGTATTGTCCTAGTTTTGATTCTAGCAGGGTGTTCAACAGAACCTAAAGCGCTGTCTCTGGATCATGCGGAAGCTTATTTATATACTCCTCCTCAGAAGGTGTCTTTAGAGGAAAAAGAGGATCTCCCTTTATTTGAAAAATACTGCCCCATCTTTGTTATTGAAGAGCACCAAGAACCTTACAACAAAATTGGGGAGCCGAAGATTAAAAGGGGGCCTCAGCAAAAGCTTGAAGCGTATGTCGACCCCAGTTCCCATCCCATTTATGTGCAGAAAGTCCAATTCGTCACGAAGAAAGGGAAGTATACAAATCTCATTTATCGGGTCCATTTTGAAAAGGTTCCCTATGGACTCTTCCCTTTCCAGATTACGGCAGGAAAGAATGTGGGGCTTCTCGTGATCATCACCTTAGATGCGCATGAGATGCCTGTTCTCGTCACATCTGTGCACACATGTGGATGCTACATTTCGATGATCCCCACCAACTATCTCCCTTTGAGCGCATTTCCTCAAGGATGGAAGAATGAGCCTAAAGTCCGCTATGGAGAAAGATCTCCTGCAATGATTCATTATCCTTGTCCGATGGAAGAAGGAGCACGTCCTGTATTCTTCCTTAGAGATAAAACACATCGCGTCACCGATGTCTATGTTGAAAAGACGTCAAAAATTCGTGCGCAATATCAGGTGGAAAAAATGCCCCTTGTGCCAATGGATTCTCTCGACAACTTACCGATTGAGGGAGAAGACAAAACTCTTTCTTTCTACTATCAAGAACTGAATGAAGGGTATGTTAGAAACTCCTTAAAGCCCTTTGAGTTTTTATTCATTAGCTGGTGGGCTTTTGATCCCAATGTAGGAAACGATAAAAAATATACATCTGCCAATCAACTAAGCAAGCGGTTTTATACCAGTTTGAATCCAGCGTATTGGAGAGAGTCCGATTTATGGAATTTTCCTGTTGCTGCACGTTTTTGGGGATGGGATTTATGAACATATAATACTGGATAGGTTCATCTATGATTAAACATCTTGTTAAAGTTGTTGTGATTTGTTTCACGTTTCACAGTCTGGTGGCATCGGAGCTTGTCGATGCGTGGCTCAAAACATACAATGGGATCCTGAAAGAAAACGTTGTGGTGGGAAGGAAAGAAGGGATTGCCACAACGCTTGTGAACTATCAGGGGATTCGTAACCATCCAGACTTTCGAAAAGCTCTTTATGACTTAGCGCGCCTCCCTGCATTTGAAACCCTATCGAAGGATGACCAAGTGGCGATGTGGATCAACGCCTACAACATTTTGATGATTAAGATCATTGTCGAAAACCCCAAGATTCATTCGATAAAGCAGCTCGACTCCGCTTTTAATAGCATCTGGAAAAAGAAAGTCGGAGTCGTTGCAGGAAAAACCTATTCTTTGGATGAGATTGAACATGATATTTTGCGGGCGAAATTTCAAGAAGCTCGTGTTCACTTTGCCCTCAATTGCAGCGCGATTTCCTGTCCTGATTTAGCCAACTATGCTTACGAAGGAAAACACCTTGACCAGCAGCTAGCGCACCAGACAAAAAGATTTCTTGAAAACAAAACGAAGGGTATGGCAATAAGGGGGACCACTTTATACCTCTCGAAAATTTTCAAATGGTACAAAGGGGATTTTGATTCAGACCCTAAGGAATGGCTCATTCAAAATGGATATTTAGACCGTGATGCGCAAGTGGGTCGCATCTCCTACATGAGCTATAACTGGGCTTTAAATGCACTCAAACAATAAAAATGGAATAGGTTCTATGAGAACACTGAGACTTGGATTATTCATCATCGGCATCCTTTTTGCGGTATCTATGCCAAAAGGGTTTGCTTTAAATGGAATGTACCACATCGGATTTGGACCCGATGCAAAAGGAGTCGGAGGAGCTGCTGTAGCATTTCCTCAAGATACCCTAACGGCATTTTCCAACCCTGCCAACCTTGTCCCAGTGGGAACCCGAGCCGACCTCAATGTGGAGTACTTTAGAGGGACGCGCATCGGAACAGTCCGAGGGTCAAACTTTCCGTTTGCAGACGTGAACATATCGTGGGACCTTTCGCGGAATAAAAATATTGTGGCGGGAGAAGCGGGATTTGCTTATCGTTTTTGGGAAGACCGTCTTGCAGTGGGGCTCATTGTGGCTCCTCAGGCAGGAGGGGTCATTACTTGGGATCGACCTGACCCTTTCTATCCTCCAGGGACACAACCTTTCCATATCGACGTGATGTATGTGGCAATCACTCCGACCTTTGCGGCAAAAATTTTCCAAAATGATTGGATTGGAAAGCACTATTTAGGCGTGGGAGTAGACCTCACCCCTGCGCGGTTAAAGGTCAGTGGAATGCAAGGACTCCGGGATCAAGCAGGCTTTTTTGGAGGAACAGACAGTCCGAATCATGTGACGAATAAGGGATGGGACTGGACCTTTGGATGGGCTGTCCGTGTCGGGTGGCTTTGGGAGTTTCGCCCTTGGCTTTCTGGAGGGCTTTCATATCGGACAAAAACGTATATGGGCAAGTTCGATCGGTATAAAGGACTGATTACCCCTCACGGGCAAGCCGACCTTCCTGCGACGTTCTTTGGAGGGATTGCAGTCAAACCTTTTGTACAAACCACGATTGCCTTAGATATTGGACGGATCTATAATGGAGATGTCAAAACCTTTGCTAATCCGCCTTTTAGCCTTGTTAAGCAAAATAACCATGGAGCAAGTAATGGAGCGGGTTTTGGATGGATGTCTACAACAGTGTATAAGGTAGGGATTGCGCAAAAACTTGCTGATGTTTTCACAGCGCGTGCCGGCTATAACTATGGGCAACTCCCTTGGGATACAGGTCTTGATGATGTGGTGCTGTCTGCTTTGTTTCTTCCTTCTACGATACGACACCATTTGACGTTAGGGGCAACACTGGAGCTGGGAGCGCAAATGATCAATGCAGCGCTCGTCTATGGCTTTAAGCATTCAATCCGAGGCCCTATTTCTCCAGATCAAGGAGGAGGAAAAGCTGAAGTGTCTACTGACTTGATTACTTTTGAGATTGGATTTAGTAAGGTCTGGTAGTGGAATGATAAAAGGGATTGGACTACTTTTTCTCATCCTTTTGGGGGTGTGTCTCTATGGAGAGCTCCCTGATATTTTCTATGGAAAATGTTTTAATAAACAGGGAGAGTTTATTACAGAAGAGGTCCATGAAGTGATGAAACAGGATGGAAAGGTGGTTAAAATTCGGACGCAGTACTATTTGCCGGGAGCTTCGAAGTTTTATGCCTACGCAGAGAGTGCGTTTCAGGGAAGTGATTACCTCCCCAACTTTTATTTTCATCGAATGACCAATGGCTTCACATCCCGGGCGCTGAAAGAAGGGCGAACAGATCTCGTGATGTTTCGGAAAGAGGGAGAGAAAGACTATTACTTTGAAAAGGAATATACCATTGAAAGTGATATGGTCGTAGGGCATGGATTTTACTTTTATATGTTTCATTTTCTGGATGAAATGCTCACCCATCCCAAGCTGCAGATCCCGGTGCACTTTTTAGTTCCGAATAAGCTATCGAAGTACCATTTTAATATGACCGCAAAAAGGGATCCAGAAAATCCAGAAGTTGCGATCGTCACACTTGTGACGGAAAACATTTTAGGACGTATTTTTTATAAACGCATTATTTTGAAAGTGGATTTAAACGAGAGGCATTTGATGTCTTATGAAGGGCCGAACACTTTTCTCTATGGCACGCAGAAGACCCCCTACGTGAAAATCCAGTATTCAAATCAGAAATCTTAAATGAGTTGAGAGCATACTATGAATAGACTGAAAGTATTAATAAGTACAGCCTTTTTAATAGCCGTGGCTTCTGCCTACGCTCAGGAAAAAGGGGAATCTTCATCATACCAATTCCCTGAATATGACCAGCAGGATGCTCATACACTTGACTATCCCTCTTATGCACTTCCTTACCAGGAAACAGGTCCCCATCTCAATGGAGAGTTTTTATATTGGCAAAACTTAGAAGAAAATCTGATCTATGCCATTGATCAACCAGGACATACTAATCCTGCAGATTCCCTAGCTTTAGAGGGACATTTAAAGCAGGTCACTTACCGTTGGGATCCCGGTGTGCGTGTGAGTGCAGGGTGGAAATTTAGTCCCGAATCCATGGATGTGAGCTTGATCTATACCTATTTCCATAATGAAGGAGGTGATGCGGTGCGCACGCGCCAAGGGCGTGTAGTCAAAGGAGTTTTCCCCGATGAGCTCGGGAATCAAATTAGCGATGCCTCATCTAAGTCTGATCTCATGTACCAAACCCTTGATCTAGAGGGAAAGCATCCGTTCCAAACTTCTCATTCATTTTTGATGAACTTCCTATTTGGAGTCAGAGGCGCTTGGATTTCTCAAGGATGGAATACCAATTATAAAACCACAACCGTTTTAAATCCTTTCTTTGGAACGCGTTTAGAAACACTCGTTCAAAATACCTGGAAGTTTTCCGGAGCAGGGCTCCGAGCTGGAGTTTCGATGGATTGGTTTATGGGTTGGGGGCTCTATGCTAAGGTGCAGACAGGGATGACTGCGATCGTGGGGCGCTTCCGTGCTAAGCAACAGATCGACTCCACAAGCTTGACAACCTATGCTAAGGTTTTCCCCAGCGATACTCGGATTATTCCTGTGTGGGAAATTCAACTCGGTCTAGGCTGGAGAAAAGCAATCTCTAACTTTGTCTTTAAGGTCTATGCAAATTGGGAAATGAACCTATGGTCACGCCTCAGCCAGACCTACTTCTACCCCACAGAAACAGTCTTTGATTCAAAAGTGGGGGGATGGTCGAGAGACTCTGTCAACTTGCAAGGAATCACGGCTGGTATTGGAGTAGAATTTTAAGCTTTGGCTGAAAGAAAAGCTTCGAGCGTGCCATCGAAGACTTGAATCCCGGTGCTTTCAATAGAAATGATTTTGGTTGCGGCCTCATTGATGAGGTCGCGGTCATGAGAAGCGACCACAACCGTTCCTGAAAACTCAGATAGGCCCCATCCGAGGGCTGAGACCGACTCTAGATCCAGATGGTTATTCGGCTCGTCAAGGATAAGAGTATTGTAAGGGTTGAGCATGAGAGCAGCAAAGATTAGGCGGCAGGTTTCTCCCCCTGAAAGCTTGGAGATCTCTTTGAAAGCATCGTCTCCCCCAAAAAGCATTTTCCCCATGACGCCACGGATTTCTTGGTCATAAGCGCTTGTCTTGTGTCGTTTAAGCCAGTCGAAGGATTGGATCCTTTCCGTCTTATCGATAAAGTCTTCATGGTTTTGAGGGAAATACCCCAACTCGACTTGGTGGCCTCGCTCGATTTTTCCTGTGTCTGGCTCTAAAACCCCTGCGAGCATTCGAAGGAGGGTGGTTTTCCCCCTCCCATTATTTCCAATAACAGCGACTTTTTCGCCCCGCATGATTTCAATGCTGAAATCTTTGATCACCTCGTTTCCATCAAAGCTTTTGCTGATCCCTTCAACTTTCAGCGCGATTTTTCCAGAGGGTTTTTCCGGGGGGGTAAAGCGGATATAGGGGCGTTGGATGTTGGACTTTTTCAGTTCTTGGGGCTGCAGGCGATTAATCTCTCGGACCCGAGACTGCACTTGTGAGGCCCGACTTCCTGCCCCAAAACGAGACACAAACTCTTTCAGCTGGGCAATTTTTTTCTCTTTAGATTTGGCCTCTTGTTCGGCGCGGGAACGCACAGCTGTTTTGGCCACGAGCATTTCATCATAGTTGCCTGGGTAAGTGATAATCGTGTCATAGTCAATGTCAGCAATATGCGTTGTGACAGCATTGAGGAAGTGACGGTCGTGGCTGACCACGATCAAGGTTCCCGTGTAATTATGGAGAAATGTTTCGAGCCATCCAATCGATTCTAAGTCAAGGTGGTTTGTCGGTTCGTCGAGGAGAAGGGCTTCAGGGTCTCCAAAGAGGGCTTGGCAGAGGAGGACTCTAAACTGCAGGTCACTTGGAAGCTCGTGCATTTTTTTCTCATGGTATTCTGCAGGGATTCCCATTCCAATCAGGAGCATTTCTGCATTCGACTCTGCGCTATACCCATCTTCATCCGCAATAATTTCTTCAAGATCCCCCAGGCGCATGCCCACGGCTTCGGTCATCTCTTTTTCATAGAGCATATCACGCTCGACCATGGCTTCCCATAGACGCGCATTTCCAATAATGACGGCATCTAAAACACGGTTATCTTTAAACTCTTCGATGTTTTGCCGTAGAAAACCCACCTTTTTCGGAAGAGTCACAGAGCCTGAAGTGGCATCTTCCGTTCCCATCATGATTTTTAAAAGGGTCGACTTTCCTGCACCATTCGGTCCGGTTAATCCATACCGATTTCCCGGGTTGAATGCTGCACAGACCTCATCGAATAGAACGCGGGTTCCAATCTTTTTAGAAATTTTATCCAGTACGATCATAATAGGAGGATAATATCAAAGATTTGGAGAGGATTCAAGAGAAATCATCCCTGTAACGTTATTGGTAATGACCCCATCAAGCCCCATCAATTTAAATTTTTTTGCTTGAGAAACATCGTCGATAGTCCAGGCCCAGACCTGGATTCCCAAAGCATGAAGCCGCTGGATCACTTCCTCAGAAACAAGTTGCTGGCGAAGGGCTAAAACATCAGGAGATAAAGCAATAAAAGCTTCTAGATTAGGAGCAGACTGAACAATCCCGACTGTGCGAAATCCTTTTTCCTTTAAGTAGGCAACCACATCGGGAACCATGCACCCGATCCAACACTCTTCTCCCTCTAGGTAAGGGAGAATTTTGTCAACATAGGGATTAAAAGGAAAGCCTGCCCACTTGATTTCAACCATGTATTTACCACCTAAAGCAAGGACCTCTTCAAGAGTGGGAACCCTTGCTCCAGCAAACGCTGGAGAAAACCAACTGCCGATATCGTAGGCTTTAATTTCTGAAAGGGTGAGCTTTGAAATAGGATAGCTTTCAGGAATAGGTTTGTCCCAGCCTAATGCCCTATCATGAATCACAACGGGAATCCCATCTTTGCTGACACGCACATCAAATTCTATGACGTCCGCCCGATATTCAATTGCTTTTGCAATCGATTCTAAGGTGTTTTCTGGAGCTTCTTGAGAAGCCCCCATATGTGCAATTGTGAGCATTGCTAAAGGCATAAGCATACTAATGGGTATACAGGGAATTACCTTAAATGTCATGCATGTGGCATAAATAGAGAATGGAATTAAGAAATGCAATACAGGACTTTCTCCGCTACTTGGAAGTTGTTAAGAATGCTTCACCGCATACACTCCGCAATTACCATCTTGACTTGAAAGCGTTTGAGGCATTTGTCAACAAGCAAAAAGTCGATAAGCGGATCATTCGAGGATATCTAGCACGCTTGCAGATGCAGGGAGGGAGTAAGCGGACGGTTGTGCGCCATCTATCTTCCATTCGCTCTTTATTTAAGTATCTTCTCAAAGAAAAAAAGGTGAAAGAAAATCCCGCTGTAGAAGTAGGAAGTCCGAAGCTCGATAAACCGATTCCCAAGTCGGTGTCCTATGGAGAAGTCGAGGAGTTATTTAAGCAACCCAATACAGAAGAGCTTCTTGGATTGCGAGACCGAACGATCATGGAACTTTTCTATAGCTCAGGGCTTCGGGTCAGCGAGCTTGTGGGGCTCAACCGAGAAGACTTTTCCTGTGAAGCACGCTCTTTACGCGTGCGGGGAAAAGGGAAAAAAGAGCGCATAATTCCTGTAACGAAAAATGTAGCGCAGTGGATCAAAAAATATCTGGGGGATCCCCGTCGGTATGAAGAGGGGCGCCCCCATTTTCAAAAAGACCCCAAGGCGATCTTCCTGAATAAGTGGGGCACACGCCTTTCAGCGCGCTCGGTCGATCGCTTGTTTAAGGGGTACCTTCAAAGAAGTGGGCTAGCGGGGCAAATCACGCCTCATACCATCCGGCATACCATTGCGACACATTGGCTTGAGAATGGGATGGATCTGAAGACCATTCAGGTCCTTTTAGGGCATAACTCCTTAGGGACCACAACGATCTATACGAGGGTTTCTACGAAGCTCAAAAGAGAGGTCTATGAGAGCTCACACCCCCGATCTAAGTCTCAAATAACTAAAGTAAAATGACTTATGTTTTAGTTCAATTAAACTAATTTTTATGTTATAGTATTATTAAGCTATAAAAAAGAAGGGGTTAAGATGGCTGTAGAAGTCGTATCTGGGGGATCTGCAGATTTTCCTGACAAGTTTGAAGAAATTGAAAGAACATTTGAAAAAGATGGTCGAATCATCACCTGTGTTGAGAGAGACCTTGGAAGCCACATTTATGCGACCGATAGGCAGCGTTTTTTTGATACACGTGAGTTAACCATCAAACTTAGGGAAAAAGGAGCTCGGGTCCAAGCTGAAGTGAATGGAAAAGGGCGCAGAGAAACAATTGATTTAACCATAGGTGGCTTGGCGACTCCAGTTTCTGATCCTGGAATATTAAGAATGGATCGCTCCCTTAAGGCTCCCAATATGTATCTCCTAGAAGCACTCGCTCAGAGTGAGTATGGGCCTCTCGAGCATTGGCATTCTGTAGGCATCATTCGACAAAATGATAGCCCCGCGAAAAAAGAGGTTTCTGAAGAGCATGCAAAACTGGTCTATCGAGATGCTTTGACACAAGACGAAATTCCAAATAGGATTGTTGCTCGCCTTTTGACCAATGACCAGCATTGGCAACTTGTTCTTTTAGACCTTTCTGAAGGGATAGAAAAGCCCCGCCTCATCATCGTTAATACAACAAATATGATTCGGGAAATGGATCTTGAGAGGATTCAAGAGATTTACTTTGATGTGATTGGACAAACGATCAATAGTGTTTTGGAAAGCGTAGGAGGGACTCCTATTGCTCCCGGTGAGATTGTTTATATGCAAGGATTACAATATGGGACAATGGGATGTGGATTTACGTCAGACTTGAACTATGGGCGGTTGTTAAGAGGAGATTTGGGTGCTGAAAATGTGATCCAAGATTCAGATTTTGTGAAAAAAGAATCGTTTGAAACAGTGCAAATCGGAGACGAAACATTTCAATTTCCCAAAACAGAGGTTAAGCTAATCAAAGACCGGTCGCTTCGAGTGGATCGTTTCACTGAAACCTTTAGAAGGATGGAGTTTTACGGGGAGCTCTTGAAGAGAGATCAGCTAGCAAGGGAAATCCGAGCTTATACCATTTATCAAAAATAAGTTGGTGAATGTAGCTTGTTCTTTTCGGTCAAAATTTAGTTTTCGATTTCGCTAACCAACAAGTGGTTAGGCTCATCTCCAAACTCAATTTTTCCTTGAAAATCTCAGCGCTAATTCTGCAACTTATTTTTCAGAAATGGTATAACTCCCCCCCAGTGGAGGTTCTTGCGTTCTTTTCCCGTAAAAGGTTTTTGGATGAGACCGTCTGCG
>JAGROF010000100.1 GCA_020440405.1 Chlamydiia bacterium | reverse complement strand
TTATTGGCTTTGGAGTATTCAGATTTCGGGGGCGGGATCCCTCTTATCCGGGGTGAATTTTTTAGTGACGATATTAAAAATGCGTTGTCCTGGAATGACTTTGATGCGGATGCCTGTTTTTGTTTGGTCTGTTTTAGCCACAATGATCCTTGTGATCTTTGCGTTTCCTATTTTGACAGGAACGATTGGAATGCTTTCTACAGACCGCCTTCTCGATACCAAGATTTTCACAGCCGATTTTGGGGGAAACCCTATGATGTATATCAACCTTATTTGGGCATGGGGGCATCCGGAGGTCTATATTTTAATTCTCCCTGCATTTGGGATTTTCTCAGAAGTGGTTCCAGTCTTTTCCCATAAGAAGCTTTTTGGGTATACCTCAATGGTCTGGGCGATTATTGTGATTACCTTTCTTTCCTTCATTGTATGGTTGCACCACTTTTTTACCATGGGAGCAGGAGCTAACGTGAATGCTTTTTTTGGGATTATGACGATGATTATTGCTGTTCCCACAGGGGTCAAAGTCTTTAACTGGCTCTTCACGATGTATCGGGGAAAGGTGACATTTACGACTCCGATGCTTTGGTTTATGGGTTTTATCTTTACCTTTGTGACAGGGGGAATGACAGGGGTCATGATGGCGATTCCTGGGATTGACTTTCAAGTTCACAATAGCCTTTTCCTCATTGCACACTTTCACTCGGTGATTATTGGAGGTGTTGTTTTTGGGATATTTTCAGGATATACCTATTGGTTTCCCAAGTTTGCAGGGTTTAAGCTTGATGAGAAGCTTGGTAAATACGCGTTTTGGTTTTGGTTTATTGGGTTTATTGTTGCATTCTTCCCCCTTTACCTCCTGGGCTTTATGGGAGCAACAAGGCGGATGAATCACTATCCTGATGGAAATGGATGGCAACCTCTATTTGTGGTAGCTTCTATTGGGGCTGGATTGATTTTGATAGGGGTGGTTTTCCAAGCCGCTCAACTTTATAAAAGTATTAAGCATCGCAAAGAAAATCGCGATACAACGGGAGATCCTTGGAATGGAAGGAATCTCGAGTGGTCCACCGCTTCTCCCCCTCCATTCTATAATTTTGCCCATGTCCCTGAGGTGCATTCGCGAGATGCCTTTTGGGTGCAAAAACACTCCAAACAAAAAGTGGAGCCTAAGGCATACGAAGATATTCACATGCCCAAGAACTCCACTGTGGGTGTGAATATTGGCATCTTAAGCTGCGTGCTTGGATTTGCCCTTGTTTGGCATATCTTCTGGTTGGCAGCAGTTTGTACGGTGGGAATTGTGATCGCTCTCATTGGACGTCTCTTTGTAAAGGAGACCGATTACTATGTGAAAGCAGAGGAAGTCAAAGAGATTGAAATGAGGAGCCGTTCAACATGAAAGCGCACGAGGCCTATCCAGATTCACATCATGATATCTATTCCAAAACCGTTTTTGGGTTTTGGCTCTACCTGCTCACAGATTTTATGCTGTTTGCGACCATTTTTGCTGCCTATGCCGTTCTGGGAGGGAATACGTTTGGCGGACCGACACAAAAAGATCTGTTTGATCTCGATTATACGACCCTTCAAACCTTTATCCTTCTCTTTAGCACCTTTACGATCAGTGTTGGAGGGGTCTACGCCCATCGGAAAAGCAAGGGAGGGGTGCTCACCTTCTTCCTTCTCACGTTTATCCTAGGTTTTTTCTTTTTGGGAATGGAGTGTCATGAGCTTTCTCATATCGTTGCTGCAGGAAGTGGGTGGAAAGAAAATGCCTTTGCTTCGTCTTTTTTCACGTTGATCGGCATGTTTTTGCTTCATGTGATTTTTGCCCTGCTTTGGATCATTGTTTTATTGATTCCTGTCTTTAGTCAGGGACTCTCTGCCATTTCGATCCGCCGTCTGACGTGCTTAAAAATGTTTTGGCAGTTTTTGAATATCGTATGGATGTTTATTTACACCATTGTTTACTTACTGGGGATAGTATGATTGATCAACACCATGGATGGAATGTTAGTTTAAAGCCAGTTTGGATTGGATTTATCCTCTCCCTAGTGCTTGTCTTTGCCGCTTACCGCATTGTGGACCACTACCACTTAAAACATGAACTTCTCATGACAACGATTGTCCTGATTGGATGTGTGACAGCTATTATCCAGCTGATTTTTTTCCTCCACCTAGGATTAGAAGAGAAGCCGCGTTGGAATCTGCTCATGTTTGTCTTTGGAGTGGTCCTGATCATTGTTTTGATCGGAGGCTCTCTGTGGATCATGAACAACTTAAACTATAACGTGATGCCCAATATGGGGCACTAGTGCCTGAGTAAGAAAAGTTTTGATAATGTTTTTA